>CAYWDQ010000004.1:0-67159 GCA_964457065.1 uncultured Acidimicrobiaceae bacterium
CCAGGGTCGCTGCGGCCATGGCGTTCCACTCGGTCAGCACCTTCTCGTCCCGGGCTGGTTGGACCCGCTGGGCCCGGGCGGCCGCGAGGATCCGCCTTGCCTCCTCGACCTCGGCCGGGCGTTCCAGTGGCGCCCCGACGGGACGCACGGGGATGGACCGGCCCTCCCAATTGCCCCGTTCGGTGATCCCGTACCACTCGGCCGTAGGCCCCACGAGTGCCGCTGGCAGCAATAGCCGCAGCTCCCCGGGCGTGAAGGTCGCATGTCCACCCTCCACCCCGCCGGCGTCGGCGTCGAAGGAGGAGTAGAGGGCGCCCTCGGGCGTCGAGAGGTCATGCAGGACCCAGTCCAGGGTCTCGGTGACCACGCCGAGATAGTCCCCGTGGCCCGTGGCCTGCCACGCGTGGAGGTAGGCCCGGCTCAGCAGGGCCTGGTCCGTGAGCATCTTCTCGAAGTGTGGCACCAGCCAGCGTGCATCCGTGGAGTAGCGGCAGAACCCGCCGACCAGATGGTCGTGGATCCCACCGGCTGCCATGGCATCGAGGGTCCGCAGCGCCATGTATCGGGCGTGCTCGGAGTCGGGGCCGCCGCGCGCGGCCCGGCGGAGGCACAGCTCTACGAGCGTGGGCCGGGGGAACTTCGGCGCCGGTCCGAAGCCGCCCCACTCGGGGTCGAAGCCGGCACTGAGCTCCGCCACCACCTGTCCCACGAGGACGTCGGCGTCGATCACTGGCGCCGCCACGGCGCCGACGAGGGGGCGCAACGACTCGGCCAGCCGTAGCTCCTTGCGCACGGCACCGACCAGTGCGTCAGCTTGTTCGAGGACCTGTTCCCGCTCGTTGACCCACGCCTGTCCCAGCGCCTGCACGACGCGGCGGAACGCGGGCATGCCGTGCCGCTCCTCGGGGGGGAAGTAGGTCCCGGCGTAGAAGGGGCGTCCGTCGGGGGTGCAGAAGACGGACATGGGCCAGCCCCCCGATCCGGTGAGCGCCTGGGTGGCCGACATGTAGACCGTGTCGAGGTCGGGACGCTCCTCGCGGTCCACCTTGATCGAGACGAACCACCTCGACAGGTCAGCCGCCGTCGCGGGGTCCTCGAAGCTCTCGTGGGCCATGACGTGGCACCAGTGGCACGAGGCGTACCCGATGGAGAGGAAGATCGGCTTGTCCTCGTCGCGGGCCCGGCGCAGGGCCTCGTCCCCCCAGGGGAACCATTCGACGGGGTTGTCGGCGTGCTGGCGGAGATACGGGCTCGTCTCGTCGGCCAGGTGATTCACGAGAGGGATGCTAGGGCCGTCCCCCGGTGGGGCGCCGCACGCAGCAGCGCCCGTGCAAGGCTCGGGCGATGGAGCTTGAACTCAGGGGAAAGACGGCGCTCATCACGGGAGGAAGCCGAGGCATCGGACTTGCCATGGCCTCCAGGTTCGTCGAGGCGGGCGCCAACGTGGTGATCACGAGTCGGACGGCCGAGGACTTGGCGGATGCAGCTGCCGGCCTCGTGGCGGCCGGTGCGCCCGCGGAGAGGGTCGCCTGGGTCGCGGCCCACGTGGGCCGACCCGACGACGCCAAGGCCTGCATCGCCGAGACGGTGGCGCGGTTCGGCCGCCTCGACGTCCTGGTGAACAACGCGGGCACCAACCCGTATTTCGGTCCCATGATCGACATCGACCCCGTGCGGGCGCAGAAGACGTTCGAGGTGAACCAGCTCTCGGTGCTCATCTGGACGGCGGAGGCCGTCAGGGCGGGTCTGCGCGGCTCGGTGATCAACGTCGCCTCCGTGGGAGGTTTGGGCGTCGAGCCGAACATCGGGTGGTACAACGTGACCAAGGCGGCTGTCCTGCACATCACCCGGCAGCTCTCCTTCGAGCTTGCGCCCGACGTCCGCGTCAACGCGCTGGCACCCGGCCTGGTGAAGACGAAATTGGCGGCTGCGCTCTGGGAAGGCCCGGGTGAGGACCGGATCGCCGCCCACATTCCGCTGCGCCGGCTCGGTGTGCCCGACGACGTGGCCACCGCCGCACTCTTCCTGGCCTCGGACGCCGCCTCGTGGGTCACGGGCCAGACATTCGTCGTCGACGGCGGGACCATCACCCAGCCCTCCGGCGGGGTCGGCTGAGCAGCGGGGTCACTGCCACCGGGTGCCATGTCACACAACCGGGCTTCGTCTCGTCTGGAGGGGTAGTCAGACACGGAACGAAAGGTGGCGCACCATGGCCCATGTGACCTTGACCGACGAACGCAGAGGCATGATCCCCCGGCTGGCCCGCCGCTACACCAGGCGGCGGTTCGGGCGGATGGTCGAACCCACGGCGGCGGCATCCCATCACTCCGGCGTGCTCGTCGCCATGGGAAGCCTCGAGACCGCGGTCCAGGTCGGCTGGAAGAAACTCGATCCCACCTTGAAGTGGCTGGCGATCCAGGCGACGGCGACGCGGATCGGCTGCTCGTGGTGCGTCGACTACGGCTACTACGAGGGCATGCACGAGAGGATCGACCCTGCCAAGGTGAGGGGCGTGACGCACTGGCGCACGAGCGATCTCTTCGAGGACCGGGAGCGGGTTGTCCTCGAGTACGCCGAGGCGGCGACCTCGTGCCCGGCCGAGGTGTCCGAGGATCTCGCCGCCCGGGTCCGGGCCCACCTGAGCGACGCGGAGTTCGTCGAGCTCGCCGCATGGGTGGCGCTCGAGAACTTCCGGTCTCGCTTCAACGCCGGCCTCGGGCTGCGCAGCCAGGGGTTCTCCGACAGCTGCGAGATCCCGATGCACCCTGCGGATGCGCCAGCCTGACGTCGACGCAGCCGCGTTCGAGGAGTGGCGCTCGCTCCTGTTCGGCATCGCCTACCGCATGCTGGGTAGCGCGTCCGACGCCGAGGACGTCGTGCAGGATGCCTACGTTCGCTGGCTGCGGCGGGGAAGCGAGCCGATCGAGTCCGTGCGCGCCTACCTGGTCACCATTGTCACGCGCCTCTGTCTCGACCAGCTCGGTTCGGCCCGTTCGAAGCGCGAGACCTACGCGGGGCCCTGGTTGCCCGAGCCCGTCGTCGCCGACGGGACCGGTGCGGCCGAGCAGGCGGATTCCCTCTCCCTTGCGTTCCTGGTGCTCCTCGAGGAGCTCACACCCCTCGAACGCGCCGCGTACCTCCTTCATGACGTCTTCGCCTATTCGTTCGAGGAGGTGTCCCAATCGCTCGGGCGGTCGCCCGCCGCCTGCCGGCAGCTCGGGGCGCGTGCCCGTCGGCATATCGAGGAGCGCCGCCAGCGTTTCGACGCGGACCTCCGACACGGTCGGGAGCTCACGGACCGCTTCCTGGTGGCCTGCGCGACGGGGGACCTGTCGGGCTTGCTCGACATGCTCTCCGACGACGTCGTCGTCTGGACGGACGGCGGGGGCAAGGTGCGTGCCGCAATGCGCCCGGTCGTGGGACCGCAGCGCAGCGCGCGCTTCTTGATGAACGTGGCCAAGAAGGTCCACGGCGCGCCACGGGCGACCGTCCTCAACGGCCAGCCGTCGACAGTCTTCGTTGACGGGGGCACCGTGGTCTCTGCGCTCGTGCTCGACATCATGGAGGGCAAGATCGTGGGGGTGCGGGTGGTGTCGAACCCGGACAAGCTCCAACGGCTGAGTGCGCACCTGCTGCGCGCCGCCCCGGCCGACGGGCCGGCTTAGGTCACCCCAGCTCCCGCCGCCGGACCTTGCCCGCCGCCGTGCGGGGTAGGTCGTCGACGATCACCAGCTCCTTGGGGGCGGCCCAGGGTGCAATGGTCTCCGCCACGATCTGGCGCAGCTCCTCGAGCGTGGGCGCGTCGTCACTGGGGACCACCCACGCGACGACGCGCTCCCCCCATTCAGGGTCCGAACGCTTCCAGACCGCGACCTCCTCGACGCCCGGGTGCGCAATGAGGACCCGCTCGACGAGGTCGGGCCAGACCTTCTCCGCGCCCGTCGTGATGACGTCGGCGATCCGGCCGGACACCACCAGCCTCCCATCGGGGTCGAGGCGGCCCGCGTCCCCCGTGGCGAACCAGGACGACGTACCGTCTGGGCCGGCCACCCGGCCGTCCTCGCCCCCGCGGTAGCAGCGGAACAGCATGGGCGCACGGAGCAGGATCTCGCCCTCCGCACCGTACGCGGGAGCTCCCGGTGTCCGGGTGGCCGATTCGGCCGCCCTGAATGCGATCTCGACACCTCCGAGCGGCACGCCGTCGTAGACGAGGCCGGAGCCCGTCTCGGTCATGCCGTAGGTGGACACGACGTTGGGTGCCAACGCAGCGGGCGCCTTGCTGCCGCCGAGGAGCACACAGGCGAAGACGGAGGGATCGAGCCTTTGCAATGCCGTCGCCACCAGGGCCACGTGGGTGGCCCGTCCCGAGCGGCCGATGTCTTCGACGGCCTCCGCCTCGAATCCGGGCACCACCACGAGAGGGGTTCCTGTCATGATCGACCGGGTGACGACGGAGAGCCCACCGATGTGGGCGAGGGGCAGGCAGGCGAGCCACGAGTGCCGGGCCGGGTCGATGCCGAGTCGCTCCGATGTCGCCCGGGCCGACGCGGCAACGGCGTCATGGGTCAGCACGACCCCTTTGGGCTCACCCGAGGTGCCCGACGTCGCGACCACCAGGGCATCGCCCTCGTCCACCGGGATCCCGTCCCGGAGCGCGTGCTGTTCCCCGTCGGAACCCACGATGCGGGTCGGGCGGAGCGCCTCGAGCATGGTCACGCGAGCGGCGAGCGGGAGTCGCGAATCGAGCGGAGCGGCTGCGTCCCCGGTGTCCCAGATGGCCCGGAGCGCATCGACAAAGCCCATCCCACCAGGGAGGTCGAGTGCGACGAGTTCAGGCACCGGCCAGTAGCGTAGGGCGCCGTGCAGACCGTGGTCACCGGAAGTCCCCATGATCCCCTCGACGAGCTTCGTCCGCTCCCGGCGCCTGCGTGGGACGTACGGGGCTCGTTCAAGGACATCCGCTACGAGGTGGCCGAGGGCATCGCGAAGCTCACGATCTGCCGGCCCGAGCGCAGGAACGCCTTCCGGCCCCAGACGCTCTTCGAGCTGACCGAGGCCTTCACGGCGGCGCGTGACGACCCGGATGTGGGGGTCATCATCCTCTGCGGGGAGGGTCCGGACGCCTTTTGTTCGGGCGGGGACCAGAAGATCCGTGGTGACGACGGCTACATCGGTGACGACGCGGTGGCCGAGCGGGGCATCGGGCGCCTCAACGTCCTG
Source organism: uncultured Acidimicrobiaceae bacterium (assembly GCA_964457065.1). Lineage (GTDB taxonomy): Bacteria > Actinomycetota > Acidimicrobiia > Acidimicrobiales > RAAP-2 > Bog-473. The sequence continues at coordinate 5,221 of CAYWDQ010000004.1, forward strand.
GACCTCCAGATCCTGATGCGGCGCATCCCGAAGCCGATCGTCGCCATGGTCGCCGGTTACGCCATCGGCGGCGGCCACATCCTCCATCTGGTCTGCGATCTCACCATCGCCGCCGACAACGCGCGGTTCGGCCAGACGGGGCCGAAGGTCGGGAGCTTCGACGGCGGGTACGGATCCTCCATCCTCGCCCGGACGATCGGGCTCAAGCGGGCGAAGGAGGTGTGGTTCCTGTGCCGCCAGTACGGGGCGGCGCAGGCGCTCGACTGGGGGCTCGTGAACGCGGTCGTGCCGTTGGACGACCTGGAACGCGAGACGGTGGCGTGGTGCCGGCAGATGCTGACCCTCTCGCCGATCGCCCTGCGGATGATCAAGGCGGGCATGAACGCGGCCGACGACGGCCTGGCCGGCGTGCAGCAGCTCGCCGGCGACGCCACCATGCTCTTCTACATGACCGAGGAAGGGCAGGAGGGACGGAACGCCTTCGTGGAGCACCGCGCCCCGGATTTCTCCCGGTTCCCGCGCCGCCCGTGAGCCCGCCGCTGAAGCTGTGGGTGGCCGGCGCGCGCCCCCGTACGCTTCCGGCGGCGGTCGTGCCCGTGGCTGTGGGGACCGCAGCGGGATACCTCTCCAGCGGCCGCTTCGTCATCACCACGCCGCAGACCTCGGCTGCCTGCCACGCCACGGTGTGCTCGAATTTCGACCGCCAGCTGTCGTGGTTGAACGCCCTCCTGGCACTCGTGGTGGCGCTGGGTATCCAGATCGGCACGAACTACGTCAACGACTACGCCGACGGGGTCCGGGGGACGGACGAGCACCGGGTCGGGCCGGTCCGTCTCGTGGCGGGCGGGATTGCCACCGTGCGGGAGGTCAAGCTGGCGGCGCTCACCTCCTTCGGGGTGGCCGGTCTTGCCGGACTGGCCCTGGCGGCGCGGGTCTCCTGGTGGCTCGTGCCGCTGGGAATCTTGTGCGGCATCGCGGGCTGGGCGTACACGGGGGGCCCGAAGCCCTATGGCTATCTCGGGTTCGGCGAATTGTTCGTCTTCGTCTTCTTCGGCCTTGTCGCCACGGCCGGATCGGCGTACGTGCAGCACGCTCCGTTCGTGGTCTCGTTCGGCGGGCACCTGTTCACGTACAACTACGCCTGGGGGTTCGTCCTGTCCGCCGGTGTGCCCGTCGGGCTGCTGGCGGCAGCGCTGCTGGAGGCCAACAACCTGCGTGACATCGAGACGGACACCGAGTCGGGGAAGAAGACGCTCGCCGTGCGGGTGGGACGACGCAATGCGGGATTGCTCTACTGCTTCACGCTCATAGCAGCTGCGCTCTCCATCGGGATCCTGCATAACTACCGAGCCTGGTCGCTGATCGCATTGGTGGCGGCGCCCCTCGCCATCGGACCGGTGCGCTTGGCGCTCGGTGACCGAAGCGGCAAGGCGTTGCTGCCGATGCTGGGGGAGACGGCCCGGCTCCAGATCGTCGCCGGAGCGCTCCTCACGGTCGGATTGCTCATATGAGGCCGGGCTCCACTGCCGCGAGCCAGTGATCCACGATCCGCGCCGCCTGATCCGGTTGGGAGAGGTGCACCGCGTGGCCTCCGCCCGGGACGAGGGAGGCGACAGCGCGCGGCACGAGGCGAGCGATCCTGAGCGCGTGCGAGGCGAAGCGGATGTCGTCGGCTCCGGCCATCGCCAGGACGGGGCACGGGAGGGCGCCGAGCCGGTCCCAGAGCGGCTCCTGGGTGCCGGCCCCGCAGAGCCGCAGGCTGGAGGCGAGGCCGCTGGCGCTGTTGCGGCGCCGTTCCGACAGCTCCACAGCGTCCATGGCCGCCAGGCGATCGAACAGCGGACCCGCCAACCAGTCGTCGAGAAATCGGTCGACGTCGCCGGTGCCGGCGAGCTCGGCCGCGAGCTTCTCGTCGGCCAGCCGCCTGTGCTCCCGATCAGCCGGGTCCTCGATCCCGCCCGTTGCGCCGACGAGCACCGCTCGGCTCACGCGCAGATCAGTCCCGGTCAGCACGTGCAGGGCAATCCGGGCGCCCAGGGAGTAGGCGAACAGGTCGCACGGTTCGTCGCCGACCGTCGTCCGGACCGACTCCGCCACGAGCGCGGCGGTGTCCGGCAGGTCCGTCTGCACGGTGCTCGACCCGGCGTGGCCGGGAAGGTCGATCGCTACGATCGAGTGAGCTTCGGCCAGGTGCACGCCGAAGCGGCCGAACAGTCGGCCTGTCTGCGTGAAACCGTGCAGCGCCACCAGGGGCGGTCCCGAACCGCGCACCTCGACATGGAGTGGCACGCCGGATGAGCGTACAGGCCACCTTCAGCGCGACCCTCGTCGACGAGTGGGCACGACTGGGGGTCACCGATGCGGTCATCTGCCCCGGCTCGAGGTCCACTCCTCTGGCGCTGTCCCTGGCCGGGAACCTGCGGGCGCACGTCAGGCTGGACGAGCGGAGTGCAGGCTTCTTCGCCCTCGGCCTGGCCATGGCGACGGGGCGGCCCACGGTGGTCTGCGTGACGAGCGGCACGGCAGCAGCGGAGCTGCACCCCGCTGTCGTGGAGGCCCACTACGCACGGATCCCGCTCATCGTCTGCACGGCAGACCGGCCGCCTGAGTTGCACCACGTCGGGGCTCCGCAGACGATCGAGCAGCTCGGACTGTTCTCGGCATCGGTGCGCTGGGCGCATTCGCCGGGTGTGCCCAGCGAAGGCCAGCAGGCGACCTGGAGGCCGTTGGCGGTCCGGGCGTTCGCCGAGTCACTCCATGGAGCGGCAGGTCCGGGGCCCGTCCACCTCAACCTCGAGTTTCGCGAGCCTTTGACGGGCACGACGGAGGAGCTCCCCACGCGCCCAGGTCCCCGTCCGTTCTTTCACGATGCGCAGGCGCTGTCCGCATTGACGCAGACAGTGTCCGGACTGAGGGAGCCCCTCCTCGGCCGGGGGATCATCGTCGTCGGCGGCCAGGCGCCGGTGCCGCCAGAACGCGAGCGCGTCCTGGCGCTGGCAGAGCGCCTCGGGTGGCCAGTGTTGGCGGATCCACGGTCCGGAAGCAGGACGTTGGGGACGATCGCAGCCGCCGATTCGATCGTCCGCACCCGCCCGCCGCTGCCCGAGTGCGTCGTGGCGCTCGGCGCGCCGTGGCTCTCCAAGGCGCTCGGTGAGTACATCTCCGACGCGGCCGGAGCCGGCGCGAGGGTCGTGGTGGTCGATCCGTGGCGCCAGTGGGCGGATCCCCTCCGAGCAGCCACGGAGTTCCACTTCTGCCAGGTCGACTCGTGGTTGACGTCGGCAATCGACGACGCGTCACCGTGCGACCCGGAATGGCTCGGGTCGTGGCGACTGTGGGAGGAACGAGCGCAGACCGCCATCGCGGGAGTGCTGGGGACGGATCTGAGTGAGCCTCAGGTCGCAAGGGCCGTCCACCGCCACGCGGCAGAGGCGGGGGCAACCCTCGTCGTGTCGGCGTCCATGCCGATCCGGGATCTCGAGTGGTATGCCGCCACGGAGGTCGCGCCACCGCGTGTGCTGGCCAATCGAGGCGCCAACGGGATCGATGGTGTCGTGTCGACGGCACTGGGCGTGGCGGCGTCGGAGTCGGGTACCGGCGGTCGCACGATCGCGCTGTTGGGCGACCTCGCCTTCCTGCACGATGTCTCCGGCCTCGTCAACCTGCCGGAGGTCCCGTGCACCCTCGTGGTGGTCGACAACGGTGGGGGAGGGATCTTCTCGTTCCTTCCCCAGGCGGCGTCACTCGAGACGAGCACGTTCGAGCGACTCTTCGGCACACCTCCGAGCAGTGACCTGGGTGCGGTCGCGCGCGGGTTCGGGCTTCCCGTCCGCGAGGTGACCGCTTTGTCCGAGCTCGGACCGGCCTTGAGCGCGTTCGCGTCCGATCCCGCGCCCGCGTTGGTGCAGGTGATGGTGCCGGGGCGGCGCGAGAACGTCGCCCTCCACGACAGGATCAACGAGGCGGTCCGTCTCGCGCTGACGTGAACGCTGGTGAGGGCGTCGAGGCGGAGAGCCGCCCCGTGGGGCTCTTGAAGGTGATCTCGACGTTGGCGTCCCCGGACATCTTCCACCCCATCTCGTGGACGTTGCGGTGATGCAGGTCGCAGAGCTCGACGAGGTTGCACAGGTCGGTCGGTCCGCCTTCGATCCAGTGCCGGACGTGGTGCACGTCGGTGAACTCGGTATAGGTGCAACCTGGGAAACGACACCCCTTGTCGCGCCGTCGGATCTCAATCCGTTGGGCATCAGTCGGATCGCGCCGGGCCCTTCCGAGGTTGAGGCTCTGCCCCGTCGGCCCGTCGGCGGAGACGAGCACCTTGGCGTCGCAGGCGAGCCTGCGGGCGACCTCTCGCGACAGCGGACCCAGCACGTCGAGTTCGGCGCCGCCTTCACCGCCGGCAAGGAAGCTCATGTCGGCGTGGACGACCACGGTCGGTCGGTTGCGGCGCATGCCCCCGGCTCGGGCCTCTTGCGGGTGCTCGCCCGTTTTCCCCGTGGCGTCGCTCCTGCACACGGCGACCAGTGCGTCGGCCATCCGCTGATCGAACGGCGCCCGATCGCGGAGACGTCGGGCGGCCCGGGCGATGAGTGAGCTCTTCACGACCGCGTACTGGTCCTCGGGGAGGACACCCGTCAGGCTGCGACGGCGGTCGTCGAAGCGAAGGAACCGCCTGGCATAGAAGCCGGTGGCCTGCCCGTCGGATTGGCTTCGAGCTGCGATCGCGAGCTCCCGCACCTGCTTGGCCGACCAGTGCGTGGCCTGCTCGGCCAAGGTGGCGTCGGTCTCGGGCTTGGCCACCTCGACCAGGGGCTTCACCTGGTCGAAGGACAGCTTTCCCTGCGACAGCGCGTCTGAGATCTTCGGTAGTTGATGGAGCTTGGCCGCCGCGGTGACCCATTCCCGAGCGGTGGTCGCCGTGACGCCGCAACGCTGGACGAGCCAGGCCACCATTGACGTCGCACCGTCCACCCTCCAGGCTTTGCGCCGGTCGAGTTCCACCACGGCGTCGAGCAACTGACTCTGATGCGCGGAGATCGCACGGTGATGCTGCGCCACGCTGGAGACGAGGGTTTCGGTCCGACGTGACACGGTGTCGGGGCGAGGGCCGTCTCGGAGGGTGGTGGTCGCCATGCGAAGCATGAACGGTCGTGGGTCGCGGGGCGGAGGGACGTCAAAGCGGCGAAGGAGCGTCCCACGGGGCCGTTCCCCCGCCCTTCAGCGATAACGGTCGGCGGGCACCCATTCTCCGTGGCTGCGCAGTGGCAGCCGCTCCGGCAGGTGGATGATCGCTTCGGGGCGCCCGCGGGCCATGGAGGAAGCGTCGAGAACGTAGAGATGACTCGACCCGGTGTTCGCGTCGTCGACCACGGTGAGCAGCCAGCCCTCGTCGTCACTGCGGCCGTCTGCGGCCCGGACGAAGACCGGCTCGCTTGCGTTACGCCAGGGGCCGGGGTTCCAGGCCGCCACCTCGTTGCGCTCCAGGTCGAACTTCAGCAGACCATCGGGGGCGGCGGGAGTGTCCCACCGACCCGGCCCCCGCCGCGGCCCTGCCCCCGGCGGCCCATCGCCCCAGTTCATTTCGACGCAGTACCCATAGCGGAAGGCGGCACCCTCACGGAGCGCGTCCATGCGTGGATACTCGACGTGGCGCTCGTCGACCTGCACCCGCTCCAGCCGGTTGCCATCGATGCGCCACCGTTCCAGGACCCCCAGACTCCCCCCGATCGCCGTCAGGCCGATCCCGTAGGGGCCCACCACGGATGCAGTGCGGTCGACCGGCTGTCCCGCCTCGGGTGCGTCATAGCGGCAGACGTACAGCACGATCTCGCCACCGCCACCCCCGCCGCCCCGTTCCGGGCCGACCTCCCACGCCCCGAGCACATGGGTCACCAGACAGGGATCGACACGGAACCACCGCACGCCGGTCCCGTCACCGCCCCGCCGAACGATGCCGAGCCAGCCCTCCGCACCGGGGACCCATCCGAAGGGCACGGCCATGCCGGAGCCGTCGGGCAGGCGGGCAGTCGGTGACTCGATGAAGACCACATGATCTGCGGTCACACCGATGTCGTGCTGCCAGGTGGCCCGCTCCAGCGCCACCGACTGGGCACTGCGCAGCCCGCCGCCGGCTTCCCACTCCCCGATGCGCAGCCAGATACCGTCCGGCTCACCCGCACCCTGGCCGTCACCGTCACCACCGCCCCGAGGATCGAGCCCGTCGTCGACGGCGAACAGCACGCGGCTGCCGTCAGCGGCCGCACGGTGCACGTGTGACGCGATGGGCACGGTCAGCCCTCCGGAGAACTCCTCGGGTTCGAGCAACCGTGAGTACTGCGACGGGAGCCCGGCCTCGGGGAGCGCCAGCACGGAGCCGGCGTGCCAGAACACCCCGGCGTCGGCATCGGACTCCCGCCTCAGGTACGACACCGCCTTGCCGTCGCGTAGCTCCACCGCGTGCAGGGCACCCCTGGGCCGACGCATCGTGACCGCGGGCAGGTCCCCATGCCCGTCACGGTCACCGTCAGCGCCGGCCCCACCGCCACCGCCCTCGCCACCGCCCTCGCCACCGCCCTCGCCACCGCCACCGTCACCGCCGGCACCGCCACCGCTCCCAGCCCCCGGTCCGATCCGGAAGAAGGTCCCCTGCAGGTCCGGCGGCAACGAGCCCTCCATCGGCAGGGCGGGCCCCCAACCAGTCCCGATCACCCGACGGCCCGGCTCGTGCAGTTCTCCATGCGGCCGATCAACCTACCTGCGTATGGCAAAGTCGCGGCATGCCGACGCTCTCTGAGGACCTCGCCTTCCGCGGCCTGATCCACCAGATGACCGACGCGGCGCTCCCGAAGCGCCTCGACCACCCCGGGCTCACGGTCTACGCCGGCTTTGACCCGTCCGCGGACAGCCTCCACGTCGGCAACCTCCTCCAGCTCTGCACCCTGCGGAGGTTCCAGGAGGCCGGCCACCGCCCCATCTCCCTCGCGGGCGGCGGCACGGGCATGATCGGCGACCCCGGCGGAAAAGAGGACGAGCGGCAGCTCCTCGACCTCGAGACGATCGAAGGCCATCTCGAGAGCATCCGTCCGCAGCTCGGCCAGTTCCTGGACCTCGGGAACGACCGGGCGCTCCTCCTCAACAACGTCGACTGGCTGGGCAGCATCTCGGTGCTCGAGTTCCTGCGTGACGTCGGCAAGCACTTCACGGTGAACCAGATGGTCGGCAAGGAGTCGGTCAAGACACGATTCGAGCGGCCGGACCAGGGGATCTCGTACACCGAATTCAGCTACATGCTGCTGCAGGCCTACGACTTCCTGCGTCTCCACGTCGACCACGGGTGTGACGTCCAGATCGGGGGCAGCGACCAGTGGGGCAACATCACCATGGGCGTCGAGCTCATCCGCAGGGTCTGCGGGGACGAGGCCTGGGGCCTCACCACGCCGCTGATCGTGAAGCCGGACGGCACCAAGTACGGCAAGACCGAGACCGGCACGGTCTGGCTCGATCCCGCCCGGACCAGCCCCTTCGCCATGTACCAGTTCTTCGTCAACACTCCGGACGAGCAGGTCGGTCAGCTGCTGCGCTTCCTCACCTTCCTGCCACATCACGAGATCGAGGCCCTGGACGCAGAGACGACCGACAACCCCCAGCTCCGCGCCGCCCAGAGGGGCCTGGCCCGCGCGGTCGTCGCGCTCGTGCACGGCGAGGCGGAGGTGGCGAAGTGCGAGGAGGCGTCCGCGGCCCTCTTCGGTGAGGAGATCGCGGGCCTCAGCGAGGAGATGCTGCTGGCCGTGACCGCGGACGCGCCGACCACCGAGATCCCGCGAGAGCAGGTCCGAGACGGCCTGACCCTGGTCGACGTCCTCGAGCGCACCGGTCTGGCCAAGTCGAAGGGCGAGGCCAAGCGCACCATCGACCAGGGTGGTGCCTACGTCAACAATGTTCGGCAGACCGACGCCGCCCGGACGCTCGGCCCCGCCGACCTCCTGCACGACCGCTACGTCGTGGTGCGCAAGGGGCGGCGAGAGGTCCACATCGTCCGGGCCACATGAGGCGGCGTTTCCTGGTCCTCTCCGTCGTGCTCATGTTCGGGTCCGCCCTCACCCTGACGTCCTGTGCGGGCGCCGACCAGCAGGGCGACGCCGCGCAGCGGATGTCGGCGTGGGTCGGCGGGACCAGCTTCGGGGCGGACATCGGCACGCTCACGGCCGACAACGCACGGGTGCCCAAGGTCGCGCCGAACGGATCGGGAGCACTGCATGCCGCCTGCAGTACGACCCTCAACGACGCCGAGGTGGCCTACGCCGAGCTGCCTTCGCCCGACCCCGACGTGAACCAACTTCTCAACAGCGCCTACATGCTCGAGCAGACGTCGGCCAACGACTGCTACGACGCCGGTGGTCCCCACACGAAGCTCCTGACCGAGTCCGTGCGCGACGGCATCAAGGCCCAGGCGCTGTTCAACGAGGCGCTCCAGCGCATAAGGCAGATCGACGGCAAGGCTGTCTCCACGACGACGACCACCGACAACTCCGCCGGCGGCATCCTCGGGTGAGCCCGACCGGCGACGAACCCGCCGATGCGCCCGACGCATCGTCGGCCGAGGACGAGCTCGACCGCCATCGCCGCCGCGTGCTGTGGGCGCTCCCGACAGGCCTGTACGTCGTCGGTAGCCGCGACGGGGACGAGGTCAACTTGATGACGGCCAACCTGGTGGTCCAGGTGTGCACGGAGCCCAAGCTGGTCGGAGTGGCGCTGGAACGGGGCTCGGTGACCGCCCGCCTGGTGAGCCGAGGCCTCTCGTTCACGATCTCGCTGCTGCACCGCGCCGACCGCGACGTGGTGCGGCGCTTCGTGAAGCCGGTGACCGACGTCGAACGGACGGCGGACGGGGCCGTCGTCTCCATGTCGGGCCACTCCGTCACGGAGGTCGGACCCGGTCGGGTTCCCGTGCTCGCTGCCGCGGCGGGCTACCTCGCCTGCACGCTCAGCCGCGCCGAGGAGCTCGGGAGCCACACGCTGGTGATCGGGGAGGTCGCGGAGGTCGGCGGGGAGCCGGCGGAAGCGGAGATCCTCCGGATGGAGGACACTCGCATGCACTACGGCGGCTGAACCCGGGAGCCGAGCCATGGCACACCGGCCGCCCGCCCGCAGGCGGGCATCAGTCCGAGGCGTCGTCCCGGGCGTCCGGTGGGCGCAGGTCGATGCGCAGGGTGAGGATCCCGTCCTCCAGCTCCGCCTCCGCGTCACCGATCATGGCGTAGTCCGTGTAGTCGCGTTGAGCCTGCTCGCGGAAGCGCTGGCGTTCGGGCCCCTCGATCGGCGGCATGCCCCGGGTCCGCACGGCCTCGGCTCGCTCGCGAAAGCGTGTGATCATCGCTTGGGGATCGAAAGCGGTCACGGCGGTCAGCGTAGAGGTTCAATGGTGCGCCGTGAGCCCCGACACTGCCGCCGCCGGTGAATCCTCCCTGGTGACGCCGTTCACCGCGGCGACCTCCCGGCAGCGCCACTCCGCCGTGTCGCAACCGCGACCGGGTGCTCAAGTGGTACGCCAAGGGCCGGTCGAGGGGGCGTCGGGCTACGGTCACCGAGCTCGAGGTCCACGACGCTGCGCTCCTGGTGGGTCTCCGGCTCGACGACGGTCAGGGACTCTGGCAGGTCCTGGGGGTGGGGACCGACGGTGTCAACGACATCGGGGGTTTCGGCGAGCGGAACAGTGCCGTTGCATCCCTGGTCCCCTGACCTGGGCCGGGGCGGACGCGTCGCCCGAAGCCACTACACTGGTCCGGCGGCCGAGATGGCCCGTATGGTCTGGTCGTGGTGGCGGGACGCGACGGTGCGGACCGGGTGTGACAAGGAGTTCTCGTGAAAAAGGGACGCCATCGGCGCTTCGAGGAAGCGCGCAGCCTGAAGCGGTCATCGACCGAGTCCACGGGACGGTGTCCCGAGTGTGGGGCTGAGCCTGACGACGTCCACGCTTCGTGGTGCCTCGCCGAGGAGGACAAGTACGACCGGATCCTCGGCTCCATCCCCGCGCCCTCGTACTCGGACGACGACCCGCTGAACGACTAGCTGGCGCCGCCCTCCAGGGCCACGACGGCGGCGACCGCCCGGGTCGCACTCGGGCCGTCCGCGTCCGAGCCGTTCCGACGACTCCGCACGGCGGGATGGGGGAGTGCAACCCCCTTCGTGCGCAGGACCTCGCGCTCCCGCACGAGCGCCACGAAGCGGTCGTACACCTTCGGCCCCACCATCTTGGTCAGCTCCGGCTGCATCTCCTCGTAGACCGGCTTGCTCCCGACGAACGCATCGGGCGCCTCGGTGCACCACCAGTGGAACTCACGGCCGCCCTTGCCCCAGTGGCGCCGGTCCCACTGGCGGATCACGGAGGTGACGTGACCCTCGTCGTCGTCGACCTGGTCCTCGCGACGCAGGGGGAGCTGCCAGCACACCTCGGGCTTCAGCGTCATCGGGTTGACCCCGCGCCGCACGGCCGCGATGTGGAAGGCACAGCCCGCGCCGGCCGGGAAGTCCGGGCCGTTCAGGAAGATGCAGGCATCCTTGTGCAGCCGCGTCACCGTCTCGCCGTGCTTGTTGGTCTGGATGACGGTCTTCTTCACCCCGTGGTTCTGCCACTCCTCGGGAGTCAGGGTGGCGGCCACCTTCTCGACGTGGCGGGCATCCTTCTTGTCGACGAGATGCGCTCCGTAGCTGCAGCAGCCCTGCACCAGTTCCGGCGCAGGCCCGGTGAGCACGCCCTGGCACCCGTTGCCGAAGATGCAGGTCCAGTTGCTCGTCAAGAACGTGACGTCGAACACCCATGTCCGCTCTTCGCCCTCGTCCTCGAAGCTGAGCCACTCGTGCGTGTCCGTCGGTGTGCGCGCCACGGCTTGGCACGTTACAGCGTGCGGGCCACGCACCGACGCACTCGGCGCGCACAGCGCGATGAGGTCGGCCCGCCCCGCCGCTCCTCGCCGACCCCGATCGGGGGCCGGACCCCGGTGTGCCCAGAGCCCGACCCGACCGAAGCGGTCGGTGCTCAGCCCGCCGGCCCTCGTCGAACACCTCGATGGCCGAGCGCAGGGTGCAGTCGCCATCGGCCGACGCGCACGCAGCCGCATCTGTGATGCCGTTGTCTGCAGCGTCGTTCACCGTGACGGTGGTGGGGGCGAGGGCACCCGACGGTCCGGCGCCCAGGGGCACTGCACTGCGGCGAGGCCGGCTCCGACCCCCGATGCGACGAGAGTGATTCCCGCCGTGAAACGCCCGAGCACCTTGAGCACGCTGCACCTCCCGTTGATGAGCGCTCCGGACCGCATCCGAGGACGCGCCCACGTGCCATGGGCGATGCCGCCGGCGCGCCGGCACGGCTGGCGTCCTGGGGAACGCACCCAGGCCGTAGACTTGGCCCATGGCAACGACCACCGAAGATCTGCAGTCCACCATCCCCGTCGTCACGCTCACACCCGAAGCGCACGAGACCGTGCTGCAGGCCATGCAGCAGGAGCCCGATCCGGCCAGCCTGGCCCTGTGGCTCGAGGTGCGGGGGGTGCAGGCCGGCGTCTTCGTCTATGACCTCTACTTCCAGGCCGTCTCCGACGCCGGCGAGGGTGACGCCCGCCACGAACAGGACGGCATCGTGGTCATCGTTCCCGCCGGCAGCGTCGACCAGTTGCGCGGCGCCCGCCTCGAGTGGTCCGAGGAGGGCGGTGGCGGTCTGGTCCTGGTCAACCCGAACGCTCCCAGCCCGGAGGAGGCCGCACCGGGCGTCCCGCCCGAGGTGCTCGCCAAGGGCATCACGGGACCGCTGGCCCTGCGCGTCGTCGCCGTGCTCGAGCAGGCGGTCAACCCGTCCATCGCGAGCCACGGGGGTCGGGCCGACCTCGTGGCGCTCGACGAGGACGACGGCACCGCCTACCTGAGGCTGTCGGGCGGCTGCCAGGGGTGCGCCATGTCGCAGATGACCCTGCGCCAGGGCATCGAGACGACGCTGCTCGAGGAGGTCCCCGAGCTCACCAAGGTGCTCGACGTGACCGATCACGGCAGCGGCGAGAACCCCTTCTACGCCTGAGCCACACCCGCGGGCGCGGCACGCCCCCAGCTCAAGGGCAAGGTTGCCCTTCCGGTAGCGTGGCATCGTGCTGCGCTACCTGACCGCCGGAGAGTCCCACGGTCGCGCCCTCGTCGTGATCGTCGAGGGGCTGCCGGCCGGGCTTCCCGTCGAGGCGTCGGACATCGCCCACGAGCTGGCCCGGCGGCGGCTCGGCTTCGGCCGCGGCCCGCGCATGCGCTTCGAGGCGGACGAGATCACCCTGGTCGGCGGCATCCGCCACGGTCGCACCCTGGGGTCGCCGGTCGCGATCGAGATCGCCAACACCGAGTGGCCCAAGTGGACCGAGGAGATGTCCCCCGCGCCGGGGGCGCCGGCACCGTCCAAGGTGTTGACCCAGCCCAGACCCGGCCATGCCGACCTGCCCGGGATGCTCAAGTACGGCTTCGAGGACGCCCGCGACGTGCTCGAGCGTGCCTCGGCCCGTGAGACGGCCGCCCGCGTCGCCGCCGGCACCCTGGCCAAGCTGCTCCTGATCCACCTCGGCGTCTCGATCGTCAGCCACGTCGTGGCCCTGGGGGAGGCCGCCACCACCCCGGAGAGCCCGCGCCCGGGCCCGAGCGACCTGGACACCGTGGACGAGAGCGCCGTGCGCTGCTTCGACCCGGTGGCGGAGGAGGCGATGATCACCGCGGTCAAGGCGGCGGCCAAGGTGGGGGACTCGCTCGGCGGCGTGGCCGAGGTACTGGCCTACGGCGTGCCGGTGGGGCTGGGCAGCCACGTGCAGTGGGACCGCAAGCTCGACGCCAACCTGGCGCAGGCCCTCATGTCGATCCAGGCCGTCAAGGCGGTCGAGATCGGCGACGGGTGGGACAACGCGGCGCGCCGGGGCTCCGAGGCGCACGACGCGATCGTCTACGACCCCGACGAGGGCTACGTGCGGCCCACCGACCGCGCCGGCGGCATCGAGGGTGGCATCTCCAACGGCGCGCTCCTGGTGGCACGGGTCGCCATGAAGCCGCTCGCCACGTTGAACCGGCCGGTCCTCCAGACGGTTGACGTCGTCACGAAGGAGTCCACCGTCAGCTTCCGGGAGCGCACCGATGTCACGGCCGTGCCCGCAATGGGTGTCGTGGCCGAGTCGATGACCGCGCTCGTGCTGGCCACCGAGGCGTTGCGCAAGTTCGGCGGCGACTCGCTGGCCGAAGTCGTGCGCAACCGCGACGGGTTCGTGGCCTCGCTCGGCACGACGCCGTCGTCCGCCGTCGGCGGCGCGAGCGCGGATCCGGGCAGCGCGGCGAAGTGACCCCCCGCATCCTGCTGGTCGGGATGATGGGCGCGGGCAAGACCACCACCGGACAGCTCGTCGCCGACCGTCTGGGCTGGCGTTACCGGGACTCCGACGCCGACGTCGAGGCTTCGACTGGCCTCACCGTGCCCGAGCTCTTCGCCCGCGACGGAGAAACGGCCTTCCGTCAGGCCGAGGCCGACGTGCTCGCCGACGCCTGCGGGGACCCGGCACCGTCGGTGGTCTCGGTCGCCGGTGGCGCCGTGCTGCGTCCCGACACTCGTCGGCTCTTGGCCGCCAGCGGCACCGTGGTCTGGCTCCGCGCCCGCCCCGAGACGTTGGCCGCCCGCGTCGGCGCCGGCGAGGGGCGGCCCCTGCTCGATGACGACCCGGCCGAGGCCCTCGAGCGCCTCAACGCGGTGCGCGCCCCGCTCTACGCCGAGGTGGCCGATCTCGTCATCGACGTCGACGAGCTGCCCGCCGCGGAGGTCGCCCGGCGCATCCTTGCTGCCGTGGGCGCGGCCCCAGGCGCTGGGGCCGACGACGTCACGGCGGCCGGGACCGGAGCGGAGTGACCGGTCCCGTGCGCGCCCTCTCCGTCGACCTCGCCGACCGCTCGTATCCGGTGCTCGTCGGCCGTGGCGCGCGCCACGAGGTCGCACGTTTCGTGCCGCCCGGTGCCAAGTCCGCCGTGATCGTCACCCAGGAATCCGTCAAGGACGCGGGCTGGGCCGAAGGCCTCGATCCCGGTGTCCCGACCACCATGTGCCTCATCCCCGACGGGGAGGACGCCAAGACCCTGGCCACGGTGGAGGACCTTGCCCGCAGTTTCGCCCGGGCGGGCCTCTCGCGGGCCGACGTCGTCGTCGCGGTCGGCGGGGGCATCGTGACCGACGTCGCGGGCTTCGCGGCCGCCACCTACCACCGCGGGATGGCGTACGTGAACGTGGCGACCACGCTGCTGGGCCAGGTCGACGCCGCCATCGGCGGAAAGACGGGGGTCAATCTGCCCGAGGGCAAGAACCTCGTGGGCGCCTTCTGGCAGCCCAATGCGGTGCTGTGCGACACCGAGACCCTCTCGTCGCTGCCCCCGCGCGAGTGGGCCTGCGGCCGCGGCGAGATCGCCAAGTACTCCTTCCTCGGGGACGGGCCGCAGGCGGACCAGCCGATCGAGGAGCAGGTGGCGCGCTGCGTGGGGATCAAGGCCGCGGTCGTCGCCGAGGACGAACGAGAGGGTGGGCGGCGCATGATCCTCAACTACGGCCACACCCTGGGCCACGCGCTCGAGGGTGCGGCGCTGGCGGACCATCACGAGTGGGACCTGCGCCACGGAGAGGCCGTGGCCATCGGGCTGCTGTTCGCCGCCCTGCTGGCGCAACGCCTCGGGCGCATCGACGAGCGTCGCGTCGACGACCACCGCACGGTCATCGGGAGTTTCGACCTCCCGACCGACCTGCCGGCGGGAGCCGACGCCGAGGAGCTGGTCTCGTTCATGGGCCGCGACAAGAAGGCGCAACAGGACCTGACGTTCGTTCTCGACGGCCCGAGCGGTGTGGAGCCGGTGCACGGCGTCGCCGCCGCCGACGTGGTCGCTACCCTGGCAGCCATGGGTGCGCGCTCGTGAGTCTCGTCCTGCTCCTCTCGGGACCGAACCTCGACCTCCTCGGCGAGCGGGAGCCGGCGGTCTACGGGACCGACACGCTGGCCGACCACGTGGCGCGGGCCGGGTCGGCCGCGGCGCGCCACGGGCTGGAGCTCGAGCACCTCCAGTCGAATCACGAAGGGGAGCTGATCGACGCGGTCCACGGGGCGCGGGGGAGGGCGGACGCACTCGTGATCAACGCCGGCGCCCTGAGCCACACCTCTTGGTCGCTGCACGACGCCGTGGCGGCCTTCGACGGGCCCGTCGTGGAGCTGCACATCTCGAACCCCGCCGCCCGCGACCCGTTCCGCCACACCTCGGTGCTGGCCCCCGTCAGCTCCGGGGTCATCGCCGGCTTCGGCGGCCTCGGCTACGAGCTCGCCGTCGACGCCGTCGCCGCACTACTGAAGGGAGCCTGAGCCGCCCATGAGCACCAGCACCGCCTCACAACGCGCCAACCCGTACACACCCGCAACCTCGCCGCTGCCGGCCATCACCGTCACCGGGCGCCTCGACCGCCTGCGCGACGCGTTCGACGCGCACGAGGTCGACGCCCTCGTCGTGACGACGCTGGCCAACGTCCGCTACCTCACCGGGTTCTCGGGCTCGGCGGGCGTCCTCACCGTCACGCGTGACGCCGCGCTGCTCACGACCGACGGGCGCTACCGGACGCAGTCGGCCGAGCAGGTCGAGAAGGCGGGCGCCGCCGCGCAGGTCGAGATCACGATCGGCCCGGTGACCGAGCAGCGCAAGGCGGCCCAGGCGGCGCTCTCCGCCACCGCCATCGCCCGCATCGGGCTGGAGGCCGACAACGTCAGCTGGAGCGCGCAGCGCACCTGGGCGGGTCTCCTCGACGAGGACAGGCTGGTCGCCACCTCCAACGCGGTCGAGGCACTGCGGGAACGGAAGGACGCCGCCGAGATCGCCCGCATGGAGCGTGCCGCCGCCATCGCCGACGCCGCGCTGTTCGAGGTGCTCCCCCTGATGAGCCAGGGCGTCACCGAGGAGCACTTCGCTCTGGAGCTCGACACGGCCATGCGCAGGGGAGGGGCCGAGAGCACCGCCTTCGAGACCATCGTCGCCGCCGGCGAGAACTCGGCCAAGCCCCACCACCACCCGGGCTCCCGCCGCATCGACGCCGGCGACCCGGTCGTGGTCGACTTCGGCGCCACCTTCGAGGGCTACCGCTCCGACATGACGCGCACGTTCTGCGTCGGCACGGACCCCGAGGGCGAGCTGGCGCGCGTCTTCGCCGTGGTCGGCGAGTCGCAGGCGGCCGGCGCAGCCGCTGTGCGGCCCGGCATCAGTGCCAAGGAGGTCGACGACGTCTGTCGGCAGATCATCGCCGAGGCGGGCTGGGCCGAGCGCTTCGAGCACGGGACGGGACACGGCGTCGGCCTCGATATCCACGAGGCGCCCACGGTCAGCCAACTCGGCACTGCTATCCTCGCCCCCGGCTTCGTCGTCACCGTCGAGCCCGGTGTCTACCTCCCCGGGCACGGAGGTGTCCGTGTCGAGGACACCCTGGTCGTGACCGAGGACGGCGCCCGCCCACTGACCCGATTCACAAAGGACATCCATGGCAGTCTCGACCAATGACCTGAAGAACGGCATGAGCCTGGACCTCCCCGAGGGCCTGTTCAGCGTCGTCGAGTTCCAGCACGTCAAGCCGGGCAAGGGCGGCGCCTTCGTGCGCACCAAGCTCAAGAACGTCCGCAGCGGTGCGGTGATCGAGCGCACCTACCGGGCCGACGAGAAGCTCGAGCAGGCGATCATCGACAAGCGCGACATGCAGTTCCTCTACCGCGACGGCACCGACTTCGTGTTCATGGACACGACGACCTACGAGCAGATGCAGGCATCGCCCGACGCACTCGGCGACGCGCCGAACTTCCTCAAGGAGGGTGACGAGGCGAACCTGCAGATGTACAACGGCGAGATCGTCGGCGTGGAGCTGCCGGCCGCCGTGGAGCTCACCGTCACCGAGACCGAGCCCGGGATGCAGGGAGACCGCGTGTCGGGTGCCCGCAAGCCGGCGACCCTGCAGACGGGCCTGGTGGTCCAGGTGCCGCTGTTCGTCAACACCGGCGACGTGCTCAAGATCGACACCCGCTCGGGCGAGTACCTGACCAGGGCCTGAGGCCCGGCCGCCGACCTCGGGCGCAGGACCCGGCCGAGGCCAGGACCGACCCACCATGACCGACACCGCCCCCCGGCACCAACAGCGCGAGCGGGCGCTGTCGCTGCTCTACGAGGCCGAGCTCAAGGGCCAGGGCCCGCTCGCCGTCCTCGACGCCCTGCCCGTGCCGCCCGATCCCTTCGTGCGCTCCCTGGTGGTGCAGGCCGTCGCGACCCGGGACGAGGCCGACCGGCGGATCGGCGCCGCGTCCGTGGGCTGGCCGCTCGATCGCATGGCGGTGATCGACCGGATCGTGCTGCGCCTCGCCGTGGCCGAGCTGCTGAGTCCCGACGGGCCGCCGGTGGCGGTGGTGATCGACGAGGCCGTGGAGCTGGTGAAGGAGTACTCGACCGACGAGTCGGGGCGCTTCGTCAACGGGATCCTCTCCACGATCGCCGCCGACGTGGCGCCCGGCAGGCCGACGCCGGGCTGAAGCCCCGGCCCGCGCCACCGGTCCGGCGCGCTAGGGTTGGTGCCTGACCGTGAAGTGAGTCCTGTGAGGCTCACACGGCAGGAGGAGCAGTGGCCGAACGCGAACGCAGTCATACGCGACCCCTCGGGGGAGTGTTCGTGGCCCACTCCCAGGTCCTGACCGCCGCCGACGTCCAGCGCGCCCTCACCCGCATGTCGCACGAGATCGTCGAGCGCAACGGCGGTGCGGACGACGTGGTCCTGGTCGGGCTCCAGACCGGTGGCATCCCCCTCGCCGTGAAGATGGCCGAGACCCTCCGGCAGATCGAGGGCACCGACCGCCTCGACGTCGGCAGCCTCGACGTCGCCTTCTACCGCGATGACATCGGCCTGCGGCCCGTCCTCCCCGAGGCCGTCACCGACATCCCCGTCGACCTGGCGGGGCGGGTGGTCGTGCTGGTCGATGACGTCCTCTTCACCGGCCGCACCATCCGGGCCGCGCTCAACGCCCTGAACGACTTCGGCCGGGCCCGGGCCGTCCAGCTCGCCGTCATGGTCGACCGCGGCCACCGCGAGCTGCCGATCCGCCCCGACTACGTCGGCAAGAACCTGCCGACGCGGCGCGAGGAGATGGTCGACGTCGGAGAGGACGGCGTGTGGATCGGGACCTTGGAGGACAAGTGACGGGCGCGCGCCACCTTCTCTCGGTGTCCGACCTCGGGGCGGACGGCATCGCCGAGGTGCTGCGCGTCGCCGAAGCCTTCGCCGAGGTGGAGAGGCGGTCGATGCCCAAGGTCCCGACGCTGCGGGGCAAGGTGGTGGCGACCTTGTTCTTCGAGGAGTCGACCCGCACCCGGCTGTCCTTCGAGACGGCCGCCAAGCGGCTCTCGGCCGACGTGCTCTCCCTCGCCGTCGCCACCTCGTCGGTGAAGAAGGGCGAGAGCCTGCGTGACACCGTCGAGACGGTCGAGGCGATGGGCATCGACGCGGTCATCATCCGCCATTCGTCGGCCGGCGCACCCCACCAGGTGGCGCGCTGGGTCGAGCGCGCCCACGTCGTCAACGCCGGCGACGGCTGGCACGAGCACCCCACCCAGGCCCTGCTGGACTGCTTCACGGTGCGTCAGGTGCTGGCCGAGCGCAAGGGCGTGGCGCCCGACGAGCTCGGCATCGGCTGCTTCGAGGGTCTGCGCGTGCTCATCGTCGGCGACGTCCGGCACAGCCGGGTGGCCCGCTCCGAGGTGCTCGCCTACACCGTCCTCGGAGCACACGTCACCCTGGCCGCACCCGGCAGCCTGCTGCCGCCCTCGCTCGAGGGCTGGCCGGTCGAGGTGGCGACCGACCTCGATGCTGCACTCGGCGACGCCGACGTGGTCTCGCTCCTGCGCCTCCAGGCCGAGCGGGGGAGCGGGTCGTTCGTGCCCTCGCTGCGCGAGTACACGGCGCGGTGGGGCCTCACGGCCCGCCGGGCGCAGCGCCTGGGGGAGGACGCCATCGTGACCCACCCCGGACCGATGGTGCGCGGGGTCGAGATCGCCTCGGACGTGGCCGACCTGCCGCGCACCGTCGTGACCCAACAGGTGGCCAACGGTGTGGCGGTGCGCATGGCCATCCTGTTCCTGCTGCTCGGGGGCGAGCTCCCCGGCGCCGCGGAGGTGCCCGCCGTTGCCTGACGCCACGCTGGTCATCCGGGGCGGCACCGTCATCGGGCCGGAGGGCTCGGCGCGCCTCGACGTCGCCGTGCGCGCCGGCGCCGTGGTCGGCCTGGCCGAGACGATCGAGCCGCCGCAGGGGGCCGTGATCCTCGACGCCACCGGCTGCCTGGTCGGCCCGGGACTCGTCGACCTGCACGCGCACCTGCGCCAGCCTGGTCGCGAGGAGGCCGAGACGATCGAGACGGGAGCCCGGGCCGCTGCGCTCGGCGGCTACACGGCCATCGTCGCCATGCCCAACACGGAGCCGGCGATCGATTCGGCCGGCGTGGCCGGCGAGGTCCTGGCGCTCGGCGCCGGGTGCGCGGCGGAGGTCGCCGTGGCGGGCGCCATCACGGTGGGGCGGGCGGGCACCGCGCTGGCCCCCCTCGGCGAGCTGGCCGCGCTGGGGGTCACGCTCTTCACCGACGACGGCGCCGGTGTGCAGGACGGCGCGCTGATGCGCCGCGCGCTCGACTACGCCAAGGGCCTCGGGGTCACGCTGGCGCAGCATTGCGAGGACACCTGCCTGGCCGCGGGCGGCGCCATGCACGAAGGCAGCTGGTCGAGCCGGCTCGGCATCCCGGGCATGCCGGCCGCAGCCGAGGAGGCCATGGTCGCCCGCGACATAGCGCTGGCCCGGCTGACCGGAGCGCCGGTCCACTTCCTGCACCTCTCGACGGCGGGGTCGGTGGAGCTGGTCCGTCGGGCCAAGGCGGAGGGGCTGGCGGTGACGGCGGAGGCGGCGCCGCACCACATGCTCCTCACCCATGCCGCGGTGGCGGGGTACGACCCGGTCTTCAGGGTCAACCCGCCGCTGCGGACCGACGAGGACGTCGCGGCCGTCGTGGCGGGGCTGTGCGACGGCACCATCGACGCGGTGGCGACGGACCACGCCCCCCACGCCCCCGAGTCCAAGGACGTGCCCTTCGACCAGGCCCCGCCGGGGATGCTGGGGCTGCAGACCGCGCTGCCGGTCGCGTGGGAGGTGCTGTCGCCGCACATGGGTCCCGAGCGGGTGTTCGCGCTCATGAGCGCGCAGCCGGCCGCGATCGCCAAGCTGACGGCCACGGACCCGCGCACCGCCGGCCACAGCGCGCAGGGGGGCCCCGTCGAGGTGGGCGCAGTGGCCAACCTGTGCGTCTTCGACCCCGCGGCGGTGACGGTGGTGGACCCGATGCGGCTGGCCAGCCGGAGCCGCAACACGCCCTACGCGGGCCGCACGTTCGCCGGAGCGGTGCGCCACACCGTGCTGCGGGGCGAGCCCGTCGTGATCGACGCCGTGGCGCAGCGGTGAGCGCCCCGGGCACCGACGGAGACCGGGCGCCGGCGCTCCTGGTCACTGCAGACGGCGCCGTGTTCGCCGGGGAGGCGGCGGGGGCTGTGGTCCCCGCGGCGACGGGCGAGCTCGTCTTCAACACGGCCATGAGCGGCTACCAGGAGGTCATCACCGACCCGTCCTACGCGGGCCAGGTCATCTCCTTCACGAGCACGCACATCGGCAACTACGGCACCAACGCGGCCGACGACGAGGCGGTCGCCCCGCGCTGCCGGGGCGTCGTGGTGTGCGACCTGACTGCCGAGCCGTCGAACTGGCGGGCGACGGAGGGCCTCGAACCGTTCCTCCGCCGGCACGGCGTGCCGGCCATGACCGGGGTCGACACCAGGCGCCTGGCGCGCCACGTCCGCGACGCCGGTGCCGTGCCCTGCGCGTTCGGCACGGCGTCCGAGGCCGAGCTGCGCGCCGCTGCGGCGACCGCCGTGGGGACCGACGGCGTGGACCTGGTGTCGGGCGTCACGGCTGCCGGGCCCAGCGTCCACCCCGCCACGGGCGCCGGCGCGATCGCCGGCGGGCTGCGCATCGTGGCCTACGACTTCGGCGTGAAGACCACCATGGTCGACCTTCTCACGACCCTCGGCCCGGTCACCGTGGTGCCCGCGGGCACCACGGCCGACGAGGTGCTCGAACTCGAGCCGGACGGCGTCTTCCTCTCCAACGGGCCGGGGGACCCGGCCGCGCTGCCCGGCCCCACGGCCGCCGTGGCCGACCTGGTGGGCCGCGTCCCGGTCTTCGGCATCTGCCTCGGCCACCAGATCCTGGCCACCGCGCTGGGTGGCACCACCTACAAGCTGCCCTTCGGTCACCACGGCGCCAACCACCCGGTGCAGCGGCTCGAGACGGGTGTGGTCGAGATCACCAGCCAGAACCACAACTACGCCGTCGCCGCCGGTTCCATCCCGGACGCCGAGACGACGCACGTGAACCTGAACGACGGCGTCATCGAGGGGTTCCGGTCCCTGACGGCCCCGGCGTTCTCCGTGCAGTACCACCCCGAGGCCGCCCCCGGTCCCCACGACGCCCGGTACCTCTTCGGTGCCTTCCGCGACCTGATGCTCGCCCACCCTGCCCGCCCCGGCGCCCGGACGCGCTGAGCGGGCGGGGGAGACACCGACGTGCCGCGCCGCGGCGACCTGCAGTCGATCCTCGTCATCGGGTCGGGCCCGATCGTGATCGGGCAGGCCTGCGAGTTCGACTACTCGGGCACCCAGGCCTGCCGGGTCCTGGCCGAGGAGGGATACCGGGTGATCCTGGCCAATTCCAACCCGGCCACGATCATGACGGACCCGGGCACGGCCGACCGCACCTACATCGAGCCGCTCGATCCCGACGTGCTCGAGGCGATCATCGAGAAGGAGCGGCCCGATGCGCTGCTGCCGACCCTCGGCGGCCAGACGGCCCTCAACCTCACCATGCAGCTGGTCGAGCTCGGCGTGCTCGAACGCTACGGCGTCGAGGTCATCGGCGCCCGGCCCGAGGCGATCGCGACCGCCGAGGACCGGGACCGGTTCAAGGCGGCGATGCAGGAGATCGGCCTCGAGGTGCCGCGCTCGGGCTTCGCCCACTCGCTCGAAGAGGCCGAGGAGATCGCGGCGGAAATCGGCTTCCCCATCATGGTGCGCCCGAGCTTCATCCTCGGGGGCAAGGGGACGGGGATCGCCGAGGACGCCGAGCGGTTCGAGCGCCTCGCCGCCGAGGGCCTCGCCGCCAGCCCGGTGGGCCAGATCCTGGTGGAGCAGTCGATCGCGGGATGGAAGGAGTTCGAGCTCGAGGTGATGCGCGACGCTGCGGACAACTGCGTCGTGGTGTGCTCAATCGAGAACTTCGACCCGATGGGCGTGCACACCGGTGACTCCATCACGGTGGCCCCGGCGCAGACGCTCACAGACGTCGAATACCAGGCCATGCGCGACGACGCGTTCGCCTGCCTGCGTCGGGTGGGCGTCGAGACCGGCGGATCCAACGTGCAGTTCGCCGTCGACCCCGCCGACGGTCGACGGGTCATCATCGAGATGAACCCGCGGGTCTCTCGCTCGTCGGCGCTCGCCTCGAAGGCCACGGGGTTCCCCATCGCGAAGATCGCGGCAAGGCTCGCCGTGGGCTACCTGCTCAACGAGATCCCCAATGACATCACGCGGGCAACTCCGGCCTCGTTCGAGCCGACGATCGACTACGTGGTCACCAAGGTGCCGCGCTGGGCCTTCGAGAAGCTCCCCGGAGCCGACGGGCGCCTCGGCACCCGCATGCAGTCGGTGGGTGAGGTCATGGCGATCGGCCGGACCTTCTGCGAGTCGCTCCAGAAGGCGCTCCGTTCGTTGGAGCAGGGCCGGGCGGGCCTCAATGCCGACCCGGCCGAGGCCGAGCTGGAGTCGCTGCCCCTCGCGGACGTCCTGGAGCGGATCGGGATCGCCACCCCGGATCGCGTCTTCGAGGTGGAGTCGGCGTTGCGCCGCGGTGCGGGCGTCGACGAGGTGGTGACCCGCACGGGCATCGACCCGTGGTTCGTCCGCCAGCTCGAGCGCATCGCAGCCGAGCGTTCCCGGATTGCCGCGGCGCCCTCGCTGGAGTGCGACGACCTCCGCCGGGCCAAGCGGCTCGGGTTCTCCGACGCCCAGCTGGCCTACCTGCGCGGCTCGACCGAGGCCGGCATGCGGGCGATGCGGCTCTCGCACGGTGTGCGGGCGACCTTCAAGACGGTGGACACCTGCGCGGCGGAGTTCGAAGCCTTCACGCCCTACCACTACGCCACCTACGAGGAGGAGGACGAGGTGCGCCCGTCCGAGCGCGCCCGCGTCATCATCCTGGGCTCGGGCCCCAACCGCATCGGCCAGGGCATCGAATTCGACTACTGCTGCGTGCACGCGTCCATGGCGCTGCGCGCCGCCGGCTTCGAGACGGTGATGGTCAACTGCAACCCCGAGACCGTGTCGACCGACTACGACACCTCGGACCGCCTCTACTTCGAGCCGCTGACCGCCGAGGACGTGGCCAACGTGCTCGAGGCCGAGCAGGCGGCCGGAGGGACGGTGGCCGGCGTGATCGTCTCGCTGGGAGGGCAGACGCCTCTGAAGCTGGCGGGCTCCCTGCCGCCGGAGCTCGTCCTCGGGACCAGCCCGGCGTCCATCGACCTCGCCGAGGACCGCGAGCGTTGGAACGCGCTCTGCCACGAGCTCGCCATCCCCCAGCCGGCCGGGGGAACCGCCACGAGCACTGCCGAGGCGCTGTCCGTCGCCGGGAGGGTCGGGTATCCGGTCCTGCTGCGACCGAGCTACGTCCTGGGCGGCCGGGCCATGGAGATCGTCTACGACGACGACGGTGTGCGGCGCGTGATGCAGGCGATGACCTCGGGCGCGCTCGCCCGCGAAGGCGGGGTCACCGCCGAGCGTCCCGTCCTGGTGGACCGCTTCCTCGAGGACGCCGTCGAGGTCGACGTGGACGCGGTGCGCGACGGCGCCGGTGAGATCCTGATCGCGGGGATCATGGAGCACGTCGAGGAGGCCGGCGTGCACTCGGGCGACTCGGCCTGCGCGCTGCCGCCGCAGACGTTGCGCGATGACGTGCTCGACGCGCTGGAGCGCCACACCCGCTCCCTGGCAGACTCGCTCGAGGTCTGCGGCCTCATCAACGTCCAGTACGCGGTCAAGGACGGGCAGGTCTACGTGCTCGAGGCGAACCCGAGAGCGAGCCGGACGGTGCCCTTCGTGGCCAAGGCCACCGGTGTCCCACTGGCCATGGTGGCCTCGCGCGTCATGGTCGGCCAGACGCTGGCCGAGCTCCGCCTCGAGGGACTGCTGCCGCCCGATGCAGTCGGCCGGGTGCCCGTGCTCGACCACGTGAGCGTCAAGGAGGCCGTGCTCCCCTTCGACCGCTTCCCGGGGGTCGACACGCTGCTCGGCCCCGAGATGCGCTCGACCGGAGAGGTGATGGGCGTCGACATCACCTTCGGCCTCGCCTTCGCGAAGAGCCAGATGGCGGCCGGCATCCGCCTGCCCGACTCGGGGACCGTCTTCCTCTCGCTCGCCGACCGGGACAAGCCGGCCGGTCTCGAGGTGGCCCGGGCCTTCAGCGATCTGGGCTTCTCCATCGCGGCGACCATGGGAACGGCCGGGTACCTGCGCTCCCAGGGAGTGGCCGTCGACACGCTGGTGGCCAAGGTGGGGGAGGAGGGTGTCGCGTCCGACGCCGTCGACCTCATCGCCCAGGGCAAGGTGCAGCTCGTGGTGAACACCCCGCGCGGCCTCGGACCACGGGCGGACGGCCAGCACATCCGGACCGCAGCGGTGACGCACAAGGTCCCCTGCCTCACCACGCTCGCGGCGGCCCGGGCGGCCGCGGCGGGCATCGCCGACGTGCGCTCGCACGCGCTCGTGGTGCGGGCCTTGCAGGATCTGCACCCGGTCCCCGGGTGGGCGGTGCGGTGAACGTGCGGATGCCCGGTGCGGCGGCGCTCGCGACACGCGTGGGCGGCGTCGAGCTGGACAACCCGATCATGACGGCCTCAGGGACGTCGGGGCACGGGGCCGAGCTGGCGGAGTACGGCGCGCTCGACGGCCTCGGCGCGGTGGTCGTCAAGTCGCTCTGCGTCGATCCGTGGCCCGGCAACCCTGCCCCGCGGGTGCACGAGGTGGGCGCCGGCATGCTCAACAGCGTCGGGCTGCAGGGTCCGGGGCTCCCGGTCTGGCTGACCCACGACCTGCCGGCGCTGCACGCCGCCGGGGCGCGCATCGTGGTCAGCATCTGGGGCCGCACCGTGTCGGACTACGCCCGGGCCGCCGAACTCGTGGCGGCGGCGGCCAGCGGCGCCGACGGCCCCGGCACGGGCATCGTGGCGCTCGAGGTCAACGTGAGCTGCCCCAACGTGGAGGACCGCTCACGGATGTTCGCCCACTCGGCCGACGCCACGTCCAGGGTCATGGCGGCCACGGCCTGCGGGCTGCCGCGCTGGGCCAAGCTCAGCCCCAACGTGCCCGACGTGGTCGAGATCGCCTCGGGCGCCCTCGAGGGCGGCGCCGACGCCTTGACGCTGGTCAACACCCTCCTGGGCCTGGCCCTCGACACCGAATCGGGAAGGCCGGTCCTGGGCGCCGGGGGCGGCGGGCTCTCGGGGTGCGCGGTGCACCCGGTCGCGGTGCGGGCCGTGTGGGAGTGCCGTGCCGCGTTCCCGGAGGTGCCCATCGTCGGGGTGGGCGGGGTCATGACCGGCCGTGACGCGGTGGAGCTGTTGCAGGCCGGCGCCGACGCCGTGCAGGTGGGCACCGCGACCTTCCGGGACCCGAGGGCGCCCTGGAAGGTGCTCCGCCAGGTGGCGCGGTGGTGCGACGGCCACGGCACGACCGTCGAGGGGATCCGGGCCCGGGCGCGCCAGCGCGCCGGCGCGGGTGCCGCCGGCGGGATGGGGGCAGCCGTCGGTCCCTCGCCGGCAACGACAACGTTCAAGGAAGGAGGCCGGGATGGCTGACAGCTTCGGTGACCGGGTGGCCGCGGCGGTGCGTGCGCACGGGCCACTCTGTGCGGGGATCGACCCCTCGGGCGCGCTGCTGGCGTCGTGGGGCCTGAGCGACGACGCACGGGGTCTGCGCGCCTTCTGCCGGGTGTGCGTCGAGGGGTTCGCAGGGACGGTGGGCGTGATCAAGCCACAGGTCGCCTTCTTCGAGCGCCACGGGTCGGCGGGCATGGCAGAGCTGGAACGCCTCATCGCCGAGGCCAACGCCGCCGGTCTGATCGTCATCGCCGACGCCAAACGGGGTGACATCGACTCCACGGCGGAGGCGTACGCCGACGCATGGCTCGGCGACGCGAGCCCGCTTGCAGCCGACGCCGTGACGGCGCACCCGTATCTCGGGCTCGGCGCGCTGGCCCCGCTCTTTCGTCGAGCGGCCGCCAACGGGCGGGGCGTCCTCGTGGTCGCCCGCAGCTCGAACCCCGAGGGTCGGGCACTGCAACGGGCCGTCACGTCCGAGGGAACCGGCGTGGAGGACATGTTGCTCGGCGAGATCGCCGCGCTGAACGCCTCAGACGACATGCCTCCCGGGACGGTGGGCGCGGTGATCGGGGCGACGCTCGAGCCGTCCGATTTCTCATTGTCCCAGCTCGGAGGGGTAATTCTGGCTCCGGGACTGGGCGCTCAGGGTGCCGGGCCGGTCGACGTCGCCGAACGGTTCGCCGGATGCAAGCCCGGCAGCGTGCTGCCCAGCAGCTCCCGTGGGCTCCTCTCGGGCGGACCGGATCCGGACAACTTGAGGCGTCAGGCGGCATCGCTGGCGCGCGAGCTGGCGGCCTCAATGGGCTGAAGAGGGAAAATGGGCATGAACCCGCCTGGCCGAGGCGCTATGGTCTCGCCATGCCGCAACCTCCCGCACTCACTCCCGAGCAGCGCTCCGCTGCCCTCGAAAAGGCTGCAAGAGTTCGCCGCGAGCGGGCCGAGGTCAAGGACAAGCTCAAGATGGGCAACCTGACGCTTGCGCAACTCCTGACCGAGGCCGACTCCAACGAGACCATCGGCAAAATGAAGGTGGTCTCGGTGCTCGAGTCCCTGCCCGGTCTGGGCAAGGTCAAGGCCCGGCGCATGATGGAGACCGTCGGCATCAGCGACAGCCGCCGGCTCCAGGGGCTCGGTGCCAAGCAGCGCGAGGCGCTGCTCAAAGAGACTGCGCGCTGAACCGCACGTCTTCGTGCTCATCGGCCCCGGAGGGGCCGGCAAGGGCACGCTGGCGGCGGAGCTGGTCGCTCAGGACCCCACCATCTGGCTGAGCCGGAGCTGGACGACCCGGGCTGCGCGCCCGGGCGAGCGCGAGCGGGGCGCCTACGTCTTCGTCGATCGCCCGACGTTCGAGGAGGCCGTGGCCCAGGGGCGGTTCTTCGAGTGGGCGGAATTCCTCGACCACCTGATGGGGACGCCCATCCCGGACCCGCCCGCGGGGTCCGACGTGCTCCTCGAGATCGACGTGCAGGGAGCCGAGCAGGTCCTGGCCCGGAGGCCCGACGCCACCGTGATCATGCTGCTCCCCCCGTCACCCGAGGTGCAGGCCGAGCGGCTGGCAGCGCGGGGCGACGACGACGAGCACATCCGCCGCCGGGTCGACCTGGGGCGCTCCGAGGTGGAGCGGGGCGCCAAAATCGCAGCTCACACGGTGGTCAACGACGACCTGCGTCGGACCCTGGCCGAGCTGACGGCTATAGTCGATGGGACCCGAACGGCTGCCCCCGGCGCCGCGGAACCGGAGGAATCCTGATGGCCCAAGGCCGCCACACGCTCATGGACCCACCCATCGAGGAACTGCTCGACAAGGTCGACTCGAAGTTCACCCTGGTCGCGCTGGGCTCTGCCCGCGCCCGGCAGGTCAACTCGTACTACAACAGCCTGGGCGAGGGCCTCGGCAAGGTGGTGCCACCGCAGGTGGCGTCGGTGTCGGGCAAGCCGGTCTCCATCGCGTTCGAGGAGATCGCCGCCGGCAAGGCGACCTACTCCCGGCCGGACCCCGAGGAGGAGGCCGCCCTGGCCGCGGCGATCGCCGATGCCGCCGAGGCGGGCCTGCTCGCCGAGGAGGCGAGCGAGGGTGCCGTGGCAGACGTGGAAGTGATCGAGACGCTCGACGTCGGGGACGAGGACCCGACCGCGAGCTAGGCGCAGAGGCACGGCGGACACCGCTGATGGCGGGACACCGGGGTACCGGGGAGCCACTGTTGAACGCCGAGCACACACCGGAGCGCCCCCGCGTCGTCCTGGGCGTTTGCGGGGGGATCGCCGCCTACAAGGCGGTCGAGGTCTGCCGCCGGCTGGTCGACGCCGGCGTGCACGTGACACCCGTGCTGACCGACGACGCGACACGGTTCGTCGGCGAGCTCACCTTCTCGGCCCTGGCCTCCGAGCCGGTGCAGCGCTCGCTGTGGGACGAGTCCTCGCCCATTCCCCACACCAGGCTCGGCCAGGACGCCGACCTCGTCGTCGTGGTGCCTGCCACCGCGCACACGATCGCGCGGTATGCCGCCGGCCTCTCCGACGATCTGCTGTCGGCCACGCTGCTGGCGACCAGGGCGCCGGTGATGGTCTGCCCGGCCATGCACACCGAGATGTGGGAGCACCCGTCCGTGCGTGACAACCTGGCCACGCTGGAACGCCGCGGCGTCGAGATCGTCCCGCCCGAGAGCGGCAGGCTGGCCGGGGGGGACTCGGGCGAGGGAAGGCTGGCCGACCCGGGCGTCATCGTCGACCGGGTGTTGGAACGCCTCGGCCGCGGCGGGCACCGCGACCTGCTCGGCGCGCGCGTCGTCGTGAGCGCCGGGGGCACGCGTGAGGCGCTCGATCCCGTTCGCTTCATCACCAATCGTTCGTCCGGCAAGCAGGGCCACGCCATCGCCGTCGCCGCGGCGCGGCGCGGCGCGGCGGTCACGCTCGTCACGTCCTCACCGCTCGTGCTCCCCCCCGACGTCGTCGCCGCGGTCACCCGGATCGACGTGGAGTCGGCGGCCGACATGGAGCACGCGGTGGGCGCGTCGGCCGAGGGTGCCGACGTCGTCGTGATGGCCGCTGCAGTGGCCGACTTCAGGCCCAAGCAGCCCGCCGACGTGAAGCTGTCCAAGGAGGAGGGGATCCCCGAGCTCGTCCTCGAACCGACGCCCGACATCCTGGCCGGCCTTGCCGCCCGGCGTCCGCCCGGCCAGATGCTCGTCGGGTTCGCGGCCGAGACCCACGACGCGCTCGAACGCGGACGGCGAAAGCTCGCGCGCAAGGGGGTGGACCTGCTGGTCGTCAACGATGTGAGTGCACCGGGTACGGGGTTCGACCACGACACGAATGCCGTCGTGATCCTCGGAGCCGACGGGAGCACCACCGAAATCCCACTGACCTCCAAGGATGCAGTGGCAGATGCCGTATTGGATAGGGTGATCGCCCACCACAACGAGAAGCGGAGCACCACGTGAGAACCACTTTCACCTCGGAATCGGTCACCGAGGGGCACCCGGACAAGATGGCGGACCAGATCTCGGATGCGGTCCTCGACGCGATCCTCGAGGGCGATCCCTCGAGCCGCGTCGCCTGCGAGACCCTGTTGACGACCGGCCTCGTCGTGGTGGCGGGCGAGGTCACGACGTCGACCTATGTCGACATCCCGGCGCTCGTGCGCGAGACGGTGTGCGACATCGGGTACGACAACGACGCATACGGCTTCAACGGCAAGACCTGTGGGGTGCTCGTGTCGCTCGACGCGCAGTCGCCCGACATCGCGCAGGGCGTGGACGCCGCGTTCGAGCTGCGGACAGGCAAGGGCGGAGAGGATGTGCTCAACGCCCAGGGTGCGGGCGACCAGGGGATGATGTTCGGGTACGCCTGCGACGAGACGCCGGATCTGATGCCGCTGCCGATCTGGTTGGCCCACCGCCTCTCGGAGCGCCTGGCCCAGGTGCGGCGGGCGGCCGCCGTGCCGTACCTGCGGCCTGACGGCAAGACGCAGGTCTCCGTCGTCTACGAGGACGGTCGCCCCGTACGGATCGACACGGTCCTGATCTCGACCCAGCACGCCGGCGGCATCGACCTGGAGGAGCAGCTGCGCCCCGACCTGATCGAGCACGTCATCAAGCCGCTGCTGCCCACCGATCTCGACACCGAGGGACTGCGCATCTTCGTCAACCCGACCGGGATCTTCGAGCTGGGCGGCCCGCATGCCGACACCGGGCTCACGGGCCGCAAGATCATCGTGGACACTTATGGCGGCATGGCTCGCCACGGTGGCGGTGCGTTCTCCGGCAAGGACCCCTCGAAGGTGGACCGCTCGGCGGCCTACGCGGCACGTTGGGTGGCGAAGCACGTGGTGGCCGCCGGGGCGGCCAGGCGGTGCGAAGTGCAGGTGGCCTACGCCATCGGCGTCGCACACCCGGTGTCACTGCTCGTCGAGACATTCGGTACCGAGTCCGTCGACCCCGAGAAGATCTCCGACGCGGTGCGTCAGATCTTCGACCTCCGCCCGGCGGCCATTATCCGCGACCTCGACCTTCGCCGGCCCATCTACAAGAAGACGGCGGCGTACGGTCACTTCGGTCGTTCGGACAAGGAGTTCACGTGGGAGGCCACCCCGCGCGTGGACGACCTGCGGGGCGCGCTCGGGCTCTGAGCGCTCGATCGCTCCCCTGAGGGGGGCCGTCGTGGCGTGCCAGTGACGTCATGGCGAACGACGGTGCGATGACGCTTCCCTTGCGGACGGTGCGCGTGCGCACCGAAGTGGCCGCGCTCACGAGGACGTTCGACTACGCAGTGCCGGCGCGCTGGACCGAGGACGTGCGCGTGGGCACCCGGGTGCGGGTCCCGCTGCACGGGCGCACGGTGCGGGGGTGGGTCGTCCAGAGCGATGTTGGCACCCTCGACGGTGTCGAGGTCCTGCCGCTCAAGTCGTGGCTCGGCTGGGGCCCGCCGGACGACCTCGTCGAGATGGCGGAGTGGGCATCGTGGCGCTGGGCCGGCCCGGTGTCCTTCTTCTTGCAGGCCGCGTCCCCGTCCGTGGTCGTGCGCCACTTGCCCGATGTCCCTCCGGCGCCCCGGCCCGCGGTGTCGGGCTCTCACGACGGGGCACCGCCTCGGGTATGGGACCGGGCCCTCACGCAACGGGCCGCCACGGTGGTGCGCCTCCCGCCGGCCACCGACCTCATCGACCTCGTGCTGGGGGTCGTCGAGGATCCCGGCGTGCGCGCCCGCGGCGGCAGCGTCGTGGTGCTGGTCCCTTCGACCGGGTGGGCGGAGCGCCTCACCTCCCGGCTCCTGCGGCGCGGGTGTCCGGCGACTGGCGCGTGGGACGCGGCACGGGCGGGCTGGCCCGTCGTCGTGGGCAGCCGTGGCGGCGCCTGGGCCCCCGTTCCGAGGCTCGCTGCGGCCGTCGTGCTCGACGCGCACGACGCGTCGTACCGGGAGGAGAGTGCGCCGACCTACAGCGCAGTCGATGTCCTCCTCGAGCGGGCCCGCCGTCAGGCCGCTCCGTGCCTCCTCGTCTCGCCCGTGCCGCCGGTGGCGCTGGCGGCCGACGACGAGATGGAGACGCTTGCGCCACCTGGTGTGGAGGAGCGAGCCGGGTGGTCCACGCTCGAACGGGTGGACCGCCGGGGCGCGGATCCCCGCACCGGCATGTTCTCCGAGGAGTTCGTCCGCCTGGCCCGTGCCGTGCTGGACGACCCTGCCGCCGCGGAGCGGGGACCGTTGGTGTGCGTCTACAACCGCACGGGCGGCGCACGCGTGCTGGCGTGCCGCCACTGCGGCGAGCTGGCCCGCTGCACGCGTTGCGGCGCGGCAGCGTCCCGGCCCCGTGAGGAAGAGGTGCTGCGCTGCCTGCGCTGCGGCGACACGAGGCCGGTCGTCTGTGCGGCCTGTGGCCGGCTGCGCATGAAGACGCTGCGGGCCGGCGTGAGCCGGCTGCGCGAGGAGCTGGCGGCACTGCTCGGGGTCGAGGTGGGGGAGGTCGCCGGCCCACGGGCGGGCAGCGCGGAGCCTGACGTGCCGGCCACCCCGGTGCTCGTGGGAACCGAGGCGGTGCTGCACCGGGTGCGCCACGCCGCGGCCGTCGTCTTCTTGGACATCGACCTGCACCTGCTCGCCACGCGCCTGACAGCGGTTGAGGACACCCTGGCCCTCCTCGTCCGCGCGGCGCGGCTGGTGGGCCCGCGCGGCACCGGCCCGCCGTGGGCGCGGGTGCAGGTCCAGACACGCGTGCCGGACCACGCGGTGCTCGTGTCCGTCTCGAAGGGTGAGCCCCAGCCCGTGCTCGACGAGGAGGCGGCGGTGCGGCATCTGTCGGCGCTGCCGCCGTTCGCGGCGCTGGCAGTCGTGTCGGGCGTGCTGGCACCGGACTACGCCCAGGCGCTGGCGCAGCAGGCCGCCACCGTCACCGCCACCGCCACCGCCACCGGCACCGAGGCCGGTGCGGTCACGGTGTCGCCGCTGGACGAGGGGCGGTTCGTGCTGCGGGCCGCCACGCACCGCCCGCTGTGCGACCTGCTGGCCCGGGTGCCCAGGCCGGCCGGGCGCGGGCTCCGCGTGGAGGTGGACCCGCCCACCCTCTGAGGTGCCCGCGGAGCCGGACCGGGCCGGGGCCCCCGGTAGGATGGTGCCGTGCCCGCCCTCACCATCCGTCAGTACGGCGACCCCGTGCTGAAGGAACGCACCCGCGACGTCGAGGACATCGACGGCGCCGTGGCGAGCCTGGTCGATTCCATGATCGAGACGATGTACGCCGCGCCCGGCACCGGCCTGGCGGCCAACCAGATCGGCGTCCAGCGCCGGATCTTCGTCTACGACGTCGGGGAGGGCGCACGCACGGTCATCAACCCGCGCATCGTCGAGAGTCACGGGGAGTGGGTCTACGAAGAGGGCTGCCTCTCGGTGCCGGGGCTCAGCTGGGAGATCATACGGCCCAACGCGGTCCACCTCGTGGGTCTCGATCTCGACGGCAACGAGGTCTCCATCGAGGCCACCGAGCTCGAGGGTCGCGTGTTCCAGCACGAGCTCGATCACCTCGAAGGCATCCTGCTGGTGGAGCGGTTGAACGAGGACCAGCGCAAGGAGGCCCTCAAGATCCTCCGCAGCCGCACGCTGGACCTCGCCCCTTCGGACCCCGACGGGCTCTCGGACCTCTTCTCTCGCTGAGCCGCGCCGGCTGCCCTACGGTGAGCGGGTGGCCCGGCTGGCGTACCTCGGCACCCCGGACATGGCGGTTCCGCCACTGCGCGCGCTGGTCGGGGCGGGGCACGACATCGCGCTCTGCGTGACCCGGCCCGACCGCCGGCGCGGCCGCGGCGGGCAGACCACGCCGAGCCCGGTCAAGGAGGCCGCCACCGAGCTCGGCATCACGGTCTCGCACGACATGGACGACGTGGCGACGGCCGGGGTGGAGATGGCCGTCGTGGTGGCGTACGGCCGGATCATCCCCTCCCGCCTGCTCGACGTGGTGCCGATGGTGAACCTGCACTTCTCGCTGTTACCCCGCTGGCGCGGTGCCGCCCCGGTCGAGCGGGCGATCCTCGCCGGTGACGACGAGACGGGCGTCTGCGTGATGAAGGTCGAGGCCGGTCTCGACACCGGCCCGGTCTACGCGGTGCGCACCGTGCCCCTCGACGACGACGTGACGCTCGCCGCGCTGCGCCGCCAGCTCGTCGACGTCGGCAGTGAGCTCCTCGTGGCCACCCTCGCCGGTGGGGCGTCCGGACTGCCCGAGCCCGTGCCCCAGCACGGGGAGGCGACCGTCGCCGAGAAGATCTCCAATGAGGACCTCCATCTCGACTGGGCCGAGCCCGCCGTGCAGCTGAGACGGGTGGTCCGCCTCGGCCGTGCCTGGACCACGTTCCGGGGCAGGCGACTGGGCGTGCTGCAGGCGGCAGCGGGCCACGCGGTGCCCGGCGACGACGGGTACGCGCCCGGCTCGCTCGTCGGCCCGGTGGTGGTCACGGGTGCCGGCACCCTCGTGCTGCAGCGGGTGCAGCCCGAGAGCCGTTCGCCCATGTCAGCCGACGAGTGGTTGCGCGGTGTCCGGCCCGCGGACGGGGAGCGCCTTGGGACGGACTAGACATGAGGTTGGTGACTGTGACTCCTATCGACGGGTGGATCCCCGAGCAGTACGAGCGGTTCCGCTCGGAGCGCCAGCAACCCTTCGACGACCTGCTGACGCTGTGTCACCCCGTCGAAGGCGGGCGGATCGTCGATCTCGGGTGCGGCACGGGCCTTCTGACCAAGATCCTCCACGAGGAGATGGGCGCCAAGGAGACGGTCGGCATCGACTCCTCGCCCGCCATGCTGGCCCGGGCCCAGTCGTCCTTCGGGGACGTGCCCGGGCTCTCCTTCGCCCAGGGTGACATCGCAACGTGGCTCGACGAGGGGCTCGATCTCGTGTTCGCCAACGCGTCGCTCCAGTGGATCGACGACCACCTCAACCTCCTGGCCCGCATGCGCACGGCGCTGCGCGAGGACGGACAGTTGGCGTTCCAGGTGCCCGCGAACTATCGCCACCCCTCACACGTGTTGGCGCATGCGGTGGCCAACGAGTCGCCGTTCATCGACGCGCTCTACGGGGACGTGCCCGAGGACCGGGGCCGTTTCGTGCTCTCCCCGGAGTTGTACGCCGATCTCCTCTACGAGCTCGGGGCGAAGGATCAAGTGGTCCGCATGGAGGTCTACGGGCACGAGCTGGAGTCGACCAGTGAGGTGGTCGAGTGGGTCATGGGGACCCTCCTCACGCCGTACCGCACGCGCCTCAGCCCCGAGCTGTTCGACGAGTTCGTGGAGCGCTATCGGGAACGGCTCAACGAGGAGCTCGGGGAGCGCGAACCGTACTTCTACGGATTCCGGCGCATCCTGTGCTGGGCGCGCTTCAGCTGAGGATCGACGTCGGGACCATGCAGGGACGGCCGTCCATCCAAGGCCGCGACCCGGGGCGTTTCGGCGACGTGCGGATCGCGCCGTCATTGCTCTCGGCGGACTTCGGCGTGCTCGCCGAGCAGGTGGGGGAGGTGGCCCCCTCCGCCGACTGGCTCCATGTCGACGTCATGGACGGCCACTTCGTCCCCAATGTGACGATCGGGCCACCGGTGGTGGCGTCGCTGCGCCGCCACACGCCCCTGTTCTTCGACTGCCACCTGATGATGACCGAGCCCGGCCGCTACCTCCAGGACTTCGCCGACGCCGGTGCGGACGGGTGCACCGTGCACGTCGAGATCGGCGACACCGACGAGCTGATCGCCCAGATGCGCCGGCTCGGTCTGCGGGCCGGGCTCGCCCTCAACCCCGACACGCCTTTCGAGGCGGTGCAGCCGTATCTCGGCGACGTCGACCTCGTGTTGTGCATGACGGTGTTCCCCGGGTTCGGGGGCCAGAGCTTCATGGGCGAGGTCATGACGAAGGTCGAGCAGGTGCGCGCCGCGGTCGACGAGAGCGCGCTGGCACTGGACATCGAGGTGGACGGCGGGATCGACACCGCGACGGCGCCCGTGGCCGCCGCGGCCGGCGCCAACGTCTTCGTCGCGGGCACCGCCATCTTCGGGCACGAACGGCCCTGGGAGGCAGCCGACGCCATCCGCGAGTCCGTGCGCGACGCCCCCGGGTGATCCCGGCGTCCCATTGAAGACGGCCGGACGGTGAGCGGGGACGCGCCGCGGGCCGTGGTGGCCGGTGGTGGCATCTTGGGAACCTGGCACGCGCTCGAGCTCGTCCGGGCGGGGTTCTCGGTGGACCACCTCGAGGCCGATGGGGCTCCCCGGGGGGCGTCGGTGCGCAACTTCGGGCTGGTGTGGGTGAGCGGCCGGCGCTCCGGGGAGGAGCTCGACGTCGCCGTGCGGGCCCGTCGTCGCTGGGAGGAGGTGGGCGCCGAGGTGCCGGGATTGGGGTTCCGCCCGTGCGGCTCGCTCACCGTCGCCTGCGACGCAGCCGAGCGCGCGGTGATGGAGGCGTTCGCCTGCCACCCGCAGGCAGCTGCGCGCTCGATCACCTTCCTCGAGCCCGACGAGGTGCGTGCGTGCAATCCGGCGCTCCGCGGCGACGTGGAGGGGGCGCTGCACTGTTCACGCGATGCGGTGGTCGAGCCGCGCCTCGCGCTGGACGCGCTGCGTGCGTACGTGACCACAAAGGCCGCGCCGGACCGCTACCGTTTCCATCCGGGGTGCCGGGTCGTCACGGCCGCGGCGCGCGCCCTGGTCGACACGGTGGGAACCCGATGGGAGGGGGATCTCGTCGTGGTCGCCACCGGCGCCGCCTACGACCACCTGCCGGGCACCGAGGATGTCGGGGTCCGGCTGCGGCGGGTCCGCCTCCAGATGCTCGAGACGGGGCCGTTCGCGCCGAGGGTGACGACGGCGCTGGCCGACGCCGACACGCTGCGCTACTACCCGGCCTACGACGTGGCGCCGCTCGAGCTCCTCGGGGAGCAGGGCACCGTGGCCGGCGACCACCATCTCCAGCTGTTGCTGGTCCAGCGTCCCGACGGCAGCCTCACCATCGGCGACACTCACGCCTACGAGGAGCCCTTCGACTTCGCGCTGAGCGAGGAGCCCACTGACGAGCTGCTGGCGCGGGCCCGGTGGATGCTGGGGACGGAGCTGCCACCGGTGCGGCGGCGCTGGGAGGGCGTGTACACCCAGTGCACCGACGGCGCGGTGTGCCTCCGGGAGGAGATCCACCCCGGGGTCCTCCTGGTGACCGGCCCCGGTGGGCGCGGCATGACCTGTGCGCCGGCGATCGCCGCCGATACGTTGATGGCCGCCGGGGTCACCCTGTGATCGGGCCGTTCGTGCTCGTCTGCCTCGACATGGCGGGAACGACCGTGCGGGACGACGGCGCCGTCGAGGCCGCCTTCACCGTCGCCCTGGGGGCCGTCGGGATCGTGGCCGGCAGCCCTCACGACGCCGAGGCCCGGGCGTTCGTGCGCGACACCATGGGATGGTCCAAGGCGGACGTGTTCGCTCGACTCCTCGATCCCGATGACGCCGCCCGGGCGACGGACGCCTTCGCCGCCGCCTACGGAGCGACCGTCGCCGCCGGTGAGGTCGGCGAGATCCCGGGGGCTCTCGAGGTGATGCGCAGCCTGCGGTCCCGGGGGGTCCGGGTATGCCTCACGACCGGGTTCGCCCCGCCGACGCGGGACGCGTTGCTCGACGCGCTCGGCTGGCGCGACGAGGTCGACCTGGCTCTCTCTCCGGCCGACGTCGGTCGGGGCCGGCCCGCGCCCGACATGATCCTCGGTGCCATGGACCGCCTGGGCGTCGACGACCCCGGCACCGTGGCCGTCGTGGGCGACACGGTGAGCGACCTGGAAGCGGGCGACCGGGCGGGGGCGGGAGCGGTCGTCGGTGTGCTCAGCGGCGCCCACGACGAGGCAACGCTCGCCGCCGCCCCGCACACGGCGCTCATCGCCGACGTGAGGGGACTGCTGGCGGTCCTCGAATCTGCCTCACCCCGCTGAACTGGGGATCTCGACAAAAAATGAAACGTGTTCTATAATTTGAAAAGACGGTGCCGGGGATCTACCCCGGACGAGGACGTGACCATGGACGACGTGGAGCTCATGCGCCGGGCGATGGCGCTGGCCGCAGCGGTGCGCTCCACCACCGCGCCCAACCCCTGGGTCGGCTCCGTGGTCGTGGCGGCGCTGCCTCGCGGTGCGGGCGGTGCGGGCGGTGCGGGCGATGCGCCCACCTTCGAGGGCGCCACGGCGCCTCCGGGCGGCCCACATGCCGAGGTGGCGGCGCTCGCCGCCGCCGGGGAAGCGGCACGGGGCGCCACGCTCTACGTCACGCTGGAACCCTGCGCGCACCACGGGCGGACACCGCCCTGTACCGATGCCATCATCGAGGCGGGTGTCGCCCGGGTCGTGGTGGGCGTCGGGGACCCGGACCCGTTGGTGGCGGGAAGGGGCGTGGCCGCTCTGCGGAACGCCGGGATCGAGGTGACCGTCGGCGTGGCGGCCGACGAGGTCGCCGAGCAGCTGGCGCCCTACCTCAAGCACCGCACGACGGGGCAACCCTGGGTCGTGCTCAAGATGGCGGCCAGCCTCGACGCCCGCACCGCGGCACCGGACGGCACCAGCCGCTGGATCACGGGGGAGGCCGCTCGCCACGACGTGCACGTCCTGCGGTCCCACTCCGATGCCGTGCTGGTCGGGGCGGGCACCGTCCGGACCGACGACCCTGAGCTGACTGTCCGGCTCGGCGACGGGATCGAGCACGCCCAACCGCTCCGCGTGGTGCTGGGCCAGGCGCCACCCGGCGCCCGGGTGCAGCCCGCCCTGGAGCTCACCGGTGATCTCGACGATGTGCTCGACGAGCTCGGCCGTCGTGGGGTCGTCCAATTGCTGGTCGAGGGCGGGGCGACCGTGGCGCACGAATTCCACGCCGCGGGCCTGGTCGATCGCTACGTCCTCTACCTGGCGCCGGTG
Source organism: uncultured Acidimicrobiaceae bacterium (assembly GCA_964457065.1). GTDB lineage: Bacteria > Actinomycetota > Acidimicrobiia > Acidimicrobiales > RAAP-2 > Bog-473. The sequence continues at coordinate 43,714 of CAYWDQ010000004.1, forward strand.
TTCTTCGGGGGCGACGACGCCCGCCCGCTCTTCGCGGGTCCCGGGGCTGGCACAATTGGTGATGTGTGCAGAGGCAGGCTGGTGTCGGTCGAGCGACTGGGAGAGGATCTTCGCGTGGAGGTAGCCGTCTGATGGGGCTCTCGACCGTGCAGGACGCCATCGCCGCCATCGGCCGCCTCGGCATGGCCGTGGTCGTGGACGACGAGGACCGTGAGAACGAGGGGGACCTCGTCATGGCGGCCGAGGCCGCGACGCCCGAGAACATCGCCTTCTTCCTGGCCCATACCTCGGGTGTCATCTGCGTCCCGCTGCTGCCCGAGCGGGCGGACCTCCTCGACCTGCCCCTCATGGTCACGGCCAACACCGAGGCGCAGCGGACGGCCTTCACGGTGAGCGTGGACTATCGGCACGGCACGACGACGGGGATCTCCGCTGCCGACCGGGCGGCCACCATCGGGGCGCTCATCGACCGGGACACGCGCCCGAACGACCTCAACCGGCCCGGCCACATCTTCCCGCTGCGTTACCGGACGGGTGGCGTGCTCAAGCGGGCGGGCCACACCGAGGCGACCGTCGACCTGAGCCGCGCCGCGGGGCTCTCGCCGGCCGGTGTGCTCTGCGAGATCGTCACCGAGGACAAGTCCGAGATGGCGCGCCTGCCGGACCTGGAGCGCTTCGCCAAGAAGTACGACCTCCCCCTGATCTCCATCGCCGAGCTCATCCGCTACCGGCGCCAGAACGAGAAGCTGGTGCGCCTGGTCTCCGAGGCGCGCATCCCGGCCAAGGACCGGGAGTTCAGGGCCTTCGTCTACGAGTCGGTGCTCGACAACGAGCAGCACCTGGCGCTGGTGATGGGCGACGTGGCCGGGAGCGAGGACGTCCTGGTGCGGGTGCACTCCGAATGCCTGACGGGCGACGTCTTCGGCTCCCTGCGGTGTGATTGCGGGCCTCAGCTGCAGGCCGCGCTCGACCTGATCGAGCGGGAGGGACGGGGCGTCTTGATCTACCTGCGGGGCCACGAGGGACGCGGCATCGGCCTCGGCCACAAGATCCGGGCCTACCAGCTGCAGGAAGAGGGGCACGACACGGTCGACGCCAACCTGCAGCAGGGGCTGCCGGTCGACAGCCGCGAGTACGGCATCGGGGCCCAGATGCTGGTCGACCTCGGGGTCACGACCATGCGTCTGATGACGAACAACCCCGTCAAGTACGGCGGTCTCGAGGGGTTCGGCCTCGACATCACCGAGCGGGTGCCGTTGCAGACCTCGGCGAACCCCGAGAACATCGCCTACCTGCGCACCAAGCGGGAGCGCATGGGCCACCTGCTGCACGGCCTCGACGACGTCCTGTGACGGTCCGCTCCGCCTGATGGCCGGCTCCGATCTCGCCGCCCTGCCCAAGGGCGCCCTCGACGACGTGGCGTCCAGGGTCGGCACCACCCTGCGCGGTGAGCACGACGGCACCGGTCTGCGGTTCGGGATCGCGTGCGCCCTCTTCAACGGCGGGGTGACGCTGCGACTGCTCGACGGCGCGCTCGCCGCCCTGGAAGAGGCCGGCACCGACCGGCGCGACATCACGGTGGCCTGGACGCCGGGCGCGTTCGAGGTGCCCCTCGTGGCGCAGGCCTTCGCCCAGGCGGGCAAGGTCGACGCAGTCCTGTGCTTCGGCGCCGTCATCCGCGGCGACACGGGCCATTACGACATCGTGGCGGGGGAGTGCGCGTCGGGCATTCAGCGGGTGCAGTTGGCCACCGGCGTGCCAGTGGTCTTCGGGGTGCTCACCACCGACACGCTGGGGCAGGCGCTCCAGCGCTCGGAGCCCGACCAGAGCAACAAGGGCCGCGAGGCGGCGCTCACCGGGATCGAGATGGTTCGGCTCCTGCGGAGCGGACCCCTCTCCTAGGCGGTCCCCGGAGCGCCGTCCGGAACTCCATTCATGGAGCATTCACGCGACCGACACGGCGCGGACACCTCTGCTCCGTAGCGTGACGCGGACGAGAACCAGCAGACCGGAAGGAATGGTCCGGCATGGATGAGACCGCTGGCGCGGGCCGCCTGATGGACATGCCCGAGAGCGAAGGTGTGGCCGATCCGCCCACGCCGCGCGCCGAGCACCCGGCGCCCGGCGTCGACCCCGCGCAGATCCGATTCCGCCCCGGGGTCCGCCGCGAGGGTGCGTTCAGCGTGCGGTACACCACCATCCACGGGTACCGGCGGGCTTACGTAAAGGCCGGCCGCGGCCCCGCCCTGCTGCTGATCCACGGCATCGGGGACAGCTCGGACACCTGGCGCCCGGTGGTCGAGCAGCTGGCCGAGCACCACACGGTCATCGCCCCGGATCTGCTCGGCCACGGGCGTTCCGAGAAGCCCCGGGCCGATTACACCATCGCCGGCTTCGCCAACGGGATGCGTGACCTCCTCACCGTGCTGGAGGTCGAGAGCGTGACCGTCGTGGGCCACTCGCTCGGCGGCGGGGTGGCGGCGCAGTTCTCTTACCAGTTCCCCGAACGCTGCGAGCGTCTGGTGCTGATGGGCAGCGGGGGGATGGGCCGCACGGTGAGCCCGCTGCTCCGTCTTGCGGCCGTGCCCGGTGTCGAGGCCCTGATGCCGTTGCTCGGGCTCCCACCCGTCCGCTTCGCGAGCCGCCTCGGCGCCGGGCTCCTCCGCGTCCTCGACACGGCGCTCGGGCGCGACGCGAAGGAGATCCTGGCCGTCTTCGATGCGCTGCCCAACACCGAGGCCCGACGCGCGATCCTGCGCACGCTGCGTTCGGGCGTCGACTGGCAGGGCCAGGTGATCACCATGCTCGACCGTGCCTACCTGGCCGAGGGTGTGCCGACCCTCATCATCTGGGGCAGGCACGACGCGATCATCCCGCTCGGACACGGGCGACTCGCCCATGCCGCACTACCGGGGAGCGAGCTCGAGATCTTCGACGAGGCGGGTCACTTCCCGCACCACACCGACCCGAGGCGCTTCGTCGAGGTCGTGCACGAATTCATGGAGCGCACGACGCCGGCGCGGTTCGACCGCGAGGACTGGCGGGTCCGCATGCTGCGCGGGACGCGTGCCGGCGTGGCGGGAGGACTCGCTCAGGCCGAGGCCATGGATACGGCGTCCGCCGCGGCCGAGCTGACCCTTCTGTAGAACCGGCTGCAGAGCCTGCCGACCGGTGCCGTCCCGTGCGCCGGGTACGTGGCGGTCGGCGACCGCCTCCCTCGTGGGTCGTGGATCGACGCCCCGAGTCAGACGAGGACGGGCACGTGGACCGACTCGTCGTGCGCCGCCTGATCGATCACGAGTGCGCTGCACGTCGGGCACACGGCCGAGCGGGACGGGACCGCTGTCGTCGGCCTCGAAGGCCCGCCGGTTGCCTCTTGCGCGCCCGGACGAGAGCCGTGGTGACCGTATTTGTGTTGATGGCGCGTGGCCACGACGAGCGGAACGGTCGCGACGAGGACCGCGACCACCATCAACGGGATGCACACGAACAACCAGGTCATGGATCTGCCCCACCTGAATCTCCATTGGACCGCCGGAGTGCGATCCGAGTGTGGCTCGCACTGTCTCACGGAGCCCTGTCGATTTCGGGCGCAATGGCGTTGCCGTTCCGTTGCCGGCGCGACGAGTGACGTCCGCCGGTCCGGGCGTTCCGGATGACCGCGCCCCAGGCTCACCGGGCGGTGGCTGCTCAGTACAGGATCAGCTGGGTGCAGCGATACGACGCCATCAGCCGCTCGGTCGTCTGGTTCGTCACCATGGCGTCCCAGACCTGGGTCGTGCGCCCGGTGTGGAGGGGGGACGCCGTCGCCACGACCAGGTCGCCCTCCCTGGCGCTCGAGATGAAGCTGGCCGAGCAGTCGACGGTGGTGAAGCTCTTGGCTCCCTCGGGCCAGTGGTGGTTCACCCCGAAGGCGCACAGGGCGTCGGCCAGGGTGATGACCACCGGGGCCCACAGGAAGCCGGTCCCGGCAATCAGGTCGTGGGTGACGGTGAGGCGGGCGATCGGCCCTTCGTCATCGCCGTCGTGCGGTATCTCGATCCCCAGGAGGTTCAAGAAATTGAAGACGTCATAGGGCGGCGGCACCGCCACAGCTTGCCGCACCGGCACGGCCGCCGGCACGCCCCGGGGCCACGATGCACGTCGCCGGTCTGCGAAGATCTGTCCCATGCTCCGCCTCGTCCTGCCCAAGGGCTCGCTCGAACGCGCCACCATGCAGCTGTTCGAGGACGCCGACCTGGCCGTCAACCGCGCCTCGGACGTCGCCTACCGTGCCGGCATCGGCGACCCCCGCATCAGCGAGGTGCGGATCCTGCGGCCCCAGGAGATCCCCGTCTATGTGGCCGACGGGCTCTTCGACCTCGGCATCACGGGCCGCGACTGCATCGAGGAGCGGGGGAGCGAGGTGGTGTCCCTCGGCGAGCTCGCCTATTCCAAGGCGACCTCCAACCCCGCTCGGATCGTCCTCGCCGTGAGCGCCGACTCGCCGGCTCGCTCGCTGGCCGAGCTGGCCGCCGCGGTGGCCGATCGCCCCGGCCGCCTGCGCGTCAGCACCGAGTACCCCGAGCTCACCCGCAGGGCGCTCGCCGCGCACGGCATTGACGCCGACATCGCGCTGTCCTACGGCGCCACGGAGGCCAAGGTGCCCGACATCGCCGACGCCGTGGTCGACATGACCGAGACCGGGAGCGCGCTGCGCGCCGCGGGGCTCCGGGTGATCGAGACGCTCCTCGTCTCGCACACCGAGCTCATCGCTAACCCCTCCGCCGCGGCCGATCCCGAGAAGCGCCACGCCATGGAGCAGATCCTCACCCTGTTGCAGGGCACGCTCGAGGCACGGGGCAAGGTGCTCGTCAAGCTCAACGTCGCGGCCGAGAACCTCGATGCCGTCCTCGCCGTCCTGCCCTCCATGCGCGCCCCGACCATCTCGGAGCTCTCCGGCGGCGGGGCCTTCGCCCTGGAGGCCGTCGTCGCCAAGTCGGACATCAACATCCTCATCCCGGCACTGCGCGACCAGGGCGCCAGCGACATCCTCGAGATCCCGCTGTCCAAGATCGTCCACTGACGTGACCGTCCCCGTCGTCCCCGCCGGGCCTCGTCACGGGCGCGTCGCCTCCTTCGATCCGGCACGCGGCCTCGGGACCGTGGCCGAGGACGGCGGTGGCTCCTACGGCTTCCACGCCACGGCCATCGCCGACGGGAGCCGCCGCATCGAGGTGGGCGCCGACGTGACCTTCACGGTGGGCCCGGGCCACCGCGGCCTCTACGAGGCGCGGTCGCTGGTGCCCCTCGACGCCCCGGGCGGCTCCCCCCGGCGCCCGGCGTAGGCCAGACCCTCTAGTCGGAGGCCTGGCCCGTGTTGGCGGCGTTGTCGGCACCCGACTGTTCGGCGCCCTCCAGGCGGACGAAAGCCAGGCGGAGCTGGGACAGGGACTCGTGCAGGGACGGCTCCGCCTCACCGAGGCGGCCGCGGAGGCCGTCGAGCAGGTAGCCGAGTCCGTCGATGGCCAGCCGGGCCTGGAACAGCATGGGAGGCGTCTGGGAGAGGTAGATGGCGGCCAGCTCGAAGAGCCCGTAGCAGTGGTTGGCCACCACGACCTCGGCCGGCGTGTTGGCCAGCTGGGCCCGCATGGCGTCGACCTCTGCCTGCGCCTCGGCCTGGGAGGGCTCGGTCGACGGATCGGTGACATCCGTGTCGCCGGCGGGGGGGAATCGTGGCGGGGCGCCGCCCTCGCCCTCCCCCTGGGGGAAATGCTCGCCCGACGGTGTCCAAAGGCTGCTCATGCTGGTAGGATATTCATCCTTGACTACTTGGAAGCGGGGCCTCCACTGAGAGGCCTCCACCTGGCCACCGCACTGCACCGCAGAGAGCTCCGTGCGCCAGGTCGATCGCCCTTCGGGCGCGGGCCTCGCCCGCGGGTCGGCCCCGCCTCCTCCAATTGGCTTGCGGAAGGACCGCGGCCCGAGTGAGAGGTGTGATGACGCATCGTCGCTGAAACCACAACTGAGCACCGGATCAATGACCGAATCCGTGCCCGTGAAGTCCGGCTCGTGGACCCTGACGGTGTGCAACTAGGCATCAAGCCGCTCCCCGAGGCCCTGGCGATCGCCAAGGAGGCCGACCTCGATCTCGTGGAAGTGGCTCCCATGGCCAACCCGCCCGTCTGCCGGATCATGGACTTCGGCAAATTCAAGTTCGACGAGGCCCAGCGGGCCAAGGAGAGCCGTCGCAAGACGGTCCATGTCGGGATCAAGGAGATGAAGTACCGGCCCAAGATCGGGCCGGGCGACTTCGACACCAAGACCCGGCAGGTGGCAAAGTTCCTGGGCGAGGGGCACAAGGTCAAGATCACGATCATGTTCCGCGGCCGCGAGGTGTACCACCCCGAGCACGGCAAGCGGATCCTGGACCGGATCGCCGAGCAGATGGAGGGCATCGCCAAGGTGGAGGCCGAGCCCAAGCTCGACAACCGCAACATGATCATGGTGCTCGCCCCCGACAAGCGGGCCCGCCAGGCGGCGCAGTCGAGGGCATCCAACCAGCAGCGTCCCGGGAAGCCCACGCCCACCGCCAAGGCGGAGGTCGGGCCCGAGGGTCCGGCGGACTCCCCGCCGCCCGAGGGGAACGGGAGCGCGCAGCCGGCCGGAGAGGCCCATGGGGTCAGCGAAGTCGCCGCATCAGCCGAAGAGGGATGACGCAATGCCGAAGATGAAGACGGACAGGGGCGCCGCCAAGCGCATCAAGGTGACCGGCACCGGCCGCCTGCGCCGGCGCAAGGCCTTCCGGTCGCACCTGCTGGAGAAGAAGACGAGCGTGCGCACGCGCCGGCTCGGGCGTGAGTCCGACATCGCCAAGGCCGACGAGCGGGCGACGCGCCGGATGCTGGGCATCTGAGCGCAGGCATTCGCATCGGCGCGCCGGCGCACACCCACCCGACACCCCACGAGAATTCGAAGAGAGGAGCACCCCCATGGCCAGAGTGAAGCGTGCCGTCCACGGCCGCAAGCACCACCGCGCTGTCCTGGAGCAGGCGAAGGGGTACTACGGCAACAAGAGCCGTTCCTACCGGGCCGCCAACGAGCAGCTCATGCACTCGATGCAGTACGCGTTCCGCGACCGGCGGGCCCGCAAGGGTGACTTCCGCAAGCTGTGGATACAGCGCATCAACGCCGGCGCCCGCCAGCACGGCCTCAGCTACAGCAGGCTCATCAACGGCCTGCATCTCGCCGGAGTCGAGGTCGACCGCAAGGTGTTGGCCGATCTCGCCGTCAGCGACCCCGAGGCGTTCGGCGCGCTCGTAGAGACCGCGCAGGCCGCGCTGTCGAACGCGCCCGTGGCGGAGGTCGCTTCCTGACCCAGCGGCTGGCCTTCACGCACCGGCGGGTCCGCCGGCTGCGGGGCCTGCTGCAGAAGCGTTCGGCGCGCTGGAGCGAGCGGGCCTTCGTCGCCGAGGGAGCGGAGCTCATCCGCTGTGCCCTCGACGCGGGCATGCCTCTCGAGTCGGTCTACGTCTCGCCCGAGGGCGACCAGGATCGTGCCACCCAGGACGTCTGCCGGCGGGCGAGCGCGGCCGGGGCCCGGGTCTTCCCCCTGGGGGCCGGGGTGCTGGAGCGGGTGGCCGACACGGTGACGCCCCAGCCCGTGCTCGCCGTGCTGCCGATGCTCGAGGAGCCGCCCACCGGAGCGGATGTGTGGTCGGCCCACCCTGACTCGCTGGTCGTCGTCCTGGTCGACGTGCGCGACCCGGGCAACGCCGGCACCGTGCTGCGGGCTGCGGACGCCTCGGGCTCCACGGCAGTGCTCTTCGCGGGCGAGTCCGTCGACCCGTACAACCCCAAGACGGTGCGGGCCTCGGCCGGGTCGCTCTTCCACGTCCCCCTGGGGGTGCGGGACGATCCCTCCACCCTGGCCTCCGACCTGTCGGCGGCCGGCTTCCGGACCCTCGCGACCGTCGTGCGGAACGGCCAGGACTACGCCGACCTCGACTGGTCCGTGCCGACGGCGCTCTTCCTCGGGAACGAGTCCTCCGGGCTCGATGCCGCCCTGTGCGGGGAGCTCGCCGGATCGCTCGCCATCCCCATGGCGGGTCGGGCCGAGTCGCTCAACGTCGGCGTGGCCTGCGCGGTGGTCTGCTTCGAGGCCTTCCGGCAGCGCCGGGGGGGTGGGCCCGGGGCACGTAGCATCTCGGGCGGCGGCAAGGCTCGACATGGTGACTGACAACGTGGAACTCGACATCGAGGGCATCGCCGGCGACGGCGAGCGGGCCATCGCGGGCGCGCACTCGACGGAAGTGCTCGCGCAGGTCGAGACCGAGTACCTGGGCAAGCGCTCGGCACTCACCCGGGCCCACCGCACCCTGGGCGGCCTGAGCCCCGAGGCGCGCAAGGAGGCCGGGCGCCGCCTCAACGAGGTCCGCACGCGGCTCGAGTCCCAGCTGGCCGGCCGCCGGACCGCACTGGCCGAGGCCGAACGCGCCGGGGCCCTGCGGGCGGACCGCCTCGACCTGACGGAGGTGATTCCCGCCCAGGTGCTCGCCGCGCCCTCTCGGGGCCATCTCCACCTCGTGACCCAGGCCCGGGACGAGCTCGAGGACGTCTTCGTGGGCATGGGCTTCGGCGTTGCCGAGGGCCCGGAGGCCGAGACGGACTGGTACAACTTCGAGGCGCTGAACATCCCGCCGGCCCACCCCGCTCGCGGCATGTACGACACCATGTACCTCGACATCGGGGAACCCGAGACTGTGTTGCTGCGCACCCACACGTCCCCGGTCCAGATCCACCTCATGGAGGAGGCGGTCCGTTCGGGCACGCTGCCCATCCACGCCGTCATGCCGGGGAAGTGCTTCCGCCTCGACACCCCAGACGCCCGGCATCTCCCGGTGTTCAACCAGATCGAGGGGTTGGTCGTCGACCGCGACATCACCTTCGGCGACCTCGCCGGCACCATCCAGTCCTTCACCGAGGCCTACTTCGGTGAGGGCATGCAGTCGCGACTACGGCCGGCCTACTTCCCCTTCACCGAGCCGTCGGCCGAGTTGGAGATCACCTGCACCCTCTGCCTGGGCGAGGGGTGCCGCACGTGCTCGCACACGGGCTGGATCGAGCTGGGAGGCTGCGGCATGGTCGACCCCGCCGTGTTCGCCGCGGTCGGGATCGACCACGCCGTCTGGTCGGGCTTTGCCTTCGGCTTCGGGATCGACCGCCTCGTCCAGATGCGCCACGCCATTCCCGACATGCGCTCCTTCCTCGAGAACGACATCCGCTTCCTCTCGCAGTTCTGACCCCTTCCCCGATCACATAGCCCACCAACGAGAGAGACCTCCTAGACCACCGTGCGCGCTCCGCTCAGCTGGCTCCGTGACTTCGCTCCCTTTCCCGACGACGTCGGGGAGCTGCGGGCCGCGCTCGACGACCTGGGGCTGGTCGTCGAGGCGATCGAGCACGTGGGCGAAGGACTGGGCGACGTCGTCGTGAGCCGGGTCCTCGAGATCAGCCCGATCGAGGGGGCCGACCGGATCCGGCGGGTGGTGGTCGATGCCGGTGCGGAGCCGCTCGAGATCGTGTGCGGGGCGCACAACTTCGCGGTGGGGGACCGGGTCCCCCTCGCCCCGGTTGGCGCCATCCTTCCGGGGGGCTTCGAGATCGGCCGTCAAAAGATGCGGGGCGTGTGGTCCAACGGGATGCTGTGCTCGGGCAAGGAGCTCGGGATCTCCGACGACGGTGCGGGGCTGCTGATCCTCGGTGACGAGGCGCCGGGCGAACCGGGCACCCCACTGGTCGAGGCGGTCGGACTGGAACCCGACACCGTGTTCGACATCACCGTGGAGGGCAACCGTCCCGACGCGTGGTGCATCGTCGGGATCGCCCGCGACCTGGCCGCCCGCCTCGGTCTGCCGTTCTCGGCTCCCGAGCCGCCCGAGTCGCCGCCCAGCGGTCGGCCGGTCGAGCCATTGGCCACCGCGGCGGTGGAGTCGCCCGACCTGTGCCCGAGGCTCACCGTGTCGGTGCTCACCGACGTCGTGGTCGGGCCGTCGCCGCGCCGGATCGCCCAACGACTGCTGCTGGCCGGCATGCGGCCGATCAACAACGTGGTCGACGCGTCGAACTACGTGATGCTCGAGCTGGGCCAGCCCACCCACCCCTACGACCTGTCGCTCCTTCCCGGTCGCGGGCTGCTCGTCCGGCGGGCGCGCGAGGGTGAGACGCTCGTGACGCTCGACGGGGCGGAGCGCACGGTAGGCGTGCGCGGGCGGAGCCTGGGTGACACGGGGGAGGACTGCCTCATCTGCGACGCCGAGGGCACGCCGGTGGGCATCGGCGGCGTCATGGGCGGCGCGTCGTCCGAGATCACCGGTTCCACGACCGACGTCCTCCTCGAAGCGGCCTACTTCACTCCCATGGCGATCGCCCGCACCTCCAAGCGCCTGGGCCTGCGCACCGAGGCATCGGCGCGCTTCGAGCGCGGCTGCGACCCGTGGGGGATAGAGCCGGCGGTGCGCCGTTTCTGCGAGGTCCTGGCCGCGAGCGTCCCCGGTCTCCGCGTCGCCGACGGCATGCTCGACGTCCGCGGCGACGTGCCCGAGCCCTTCGTCGTCTCGGTGCCCGTGGCGCGGGTCCACCGTCAGATCGGTGTCGCACTCGGCCGGGACGAGATCGCCGGGCTCATCGAGCCGATCGGCTTCACGGTGATGGACCTCGCGGGCGACGCCGCCGGCGCCACCGCCGGCGCGGGAGGTGGGGACGGGCAGGTGACGGTCGTCGTGCCGACGAACCGGCCCGACGTGCGCGCAGAGCCCTACGGGGTCGACGACGTGATCGAGGAGATCGCGCGCATGTTCGGGTACGGCAACGTGCCGCGGCGCGTGCCGACATGGCCCCAGCCGGGGGGACTGACCTCGGTGCAGCGGTCGCGGCGCCTCCTCAAGGACATCCTGTGCGGATTGGGTGCGTCGGAGGGTTGGACGGACACCTTCGTCTCGGCGGCCGCGCACGCCGACATCGGCCTGCCGGGCCGTGAGGTGCGGGTGACCAATCCGCTCGACGCCGAGAGGCCCTACCTGCGGCGATCCCTCATGCCGGGCCTGCTCGGGGCGCTGGCCTACAACGCCGGGCGGCGCCAGCCCGAGGTGCGCCTCTTCGAGGTGGGCGACGTCTTCTCCCATCCCGACGACGGCGCGCCGCGGGTGGTCGAGCGCGCCGGCGCAGGCGGGGCCGAGACCGCCGTGCTGCCGGGCGAGCGCGAGATGCTCTCGGCCGTCTTCGCCCGGGACAGCGACGACGCACGGGACGCCGTGGCCTCGTGGCACGTGATCGCCGAGTCGCTCCATCTCGCCGACGTCCGGCTGGTGGCACCGAGCGACGGGCTGCCCCCGCTCCCGGGCCTGCACCCGACGCGGTCGGCCCATGTGGTGGCCCACGGCGGGAGCACCGGCTCGGTCACGATCGGCTCGGTCGGGGAGATCGACCCCGCAGTCGCCGTCACGTTCGGGCTCACCAGTGCCTCGGGCAGCGCCACGTCGCCGCGGCGCGTCGGTTGGCTCGAGCTCGACCTCGGCCTGCTGTTCGACGGCACGCGCGTCCCCCGTCGCACGACGGTGGGCGGCGCGGTCAGCCGCTTCCCTTCGTCCGACATCGACCTGGCCTTCGTGGTCGAGGACAGGTACCCGGCCGACGTCGTCGCGGACACGCTGCGCCGTGCCGCCGGCGACCTGCTCGAGTCGGTGACCCTCTTCGACGTCTACCGGGGGGCCGGGATGATCGAGGGGACGCGCAGCCTGGCCTACCGCCTGCGCTTCTGCTCGCCCGAGCGTACGCTCACCGACGAGGAGGTCGGCGTGCTGCGCACCCGCTGCATCGACGCCCTCGCGACCGAGTTCCGAGCGGCACTACGTTGACCCCATGACGGGCGGCCTCGGTCGCCGCGGGCTGCGGCCCTGAAGGTGGACCCGCGCACACTGGCCCGCTCCGCGTTGGTGCGGGTACCCCGACTCTTCGACCTGGTCAGCGGCCCGTCCCGCTTCCGGCTGGCCAGTGCGCTGGGGCGCGTGGTCGAGCCCGAGTTCCGGGCGCTGCCGGTCCTCACGGCGCGCCCTGATCCGCTGGTCCTCGACGTGGGAGCGAACGTGGGCCAGTCGATCTACGCCATCGCCACGGTGATGCCGAAGGCCCGGATCGTCTCCTTCGAGCCGAACCCGGCCCTGCACGACACCCTGCGCCGTGTGCTGGCACGGTTCCCGACCGCCCGTCTCGAGGCGGTCGGCCTGGGGGCGGCGCCGAGTGACGGGACGCTCTACACCCCGGTCTACAACGGCCACGTGTTCCCCGGGCTGAGCTCCTTCGACGAGGCGGCCGCGGCCGGGTGGCTCTCGCCCGCCACCATCTACGGCTTCGATCCCGCGCGCCTCGTCCTCGAGGAGTCGACCGCCGTCATCCGCACCCTCGACGAGTTCGACCTGGCTCCCGACGTGATCAAGATCGACGTGCAGGGGATGGAGCCTGCCGTGGTCAAGGGTGGTCTCGGCACCATCGCCGCGCACCGCCCGGCCATCATCGCCGAGACGGTGCGGCCCGACAGCGAGACGTTCGGTCTGCTCGAACCCCTGGGCTACCGCCTCATGGAATGGCAACACGGTTCCCTGGTGCCCGCCAACGGCTCCTGCGTGAACCAGATCCTGATTCCCGGTCCGCGTCCCGCCGCCGGGGGCTGATCGCCGCTCCCTGCCGCGTCGCGCCCACGCCGGCTGCTTCTTCGCCGCCGCCGTGGCATCGTGGCCGGGTGGAAGTGCGGCAGGTCGACCGGGGGGACGAAGCAGGCCTGGCCGCCTGGCACGGCGTGCTCAACGCGGTGGAACGAGACACGTGGCCGGACCGGACCGGCTTCAACCTGCGGGAGGTCCGGGCGTTCGCCAACCATAGAGGCCGCTACCGTCGTTTCGTCCACCTGGCGGCGGGGGAGGACGCGGGACCCGTGGTCGGGGTCGGGGTGATGGACCTCCCGCTGCGCGACAACCTGCACAGTGCGGAAGTCACGGTGGGCGTGCACCCGGAGCACCGCCGGAGAGGAACTGGCCGGGCCATCGTGGAGCGTATGGCGGAGCTGGCCGCCGCCGAGGGCCGGCGAACGCTCAATGCCTTGGTGGACGTCCCGGTTGCCGTGGTCGACTCCCACCCCGGAGCTCCGTTCGCCCGCAGCGTCGGGTTCGTTGCGACCCTGCCGGGCAACAGCCGCTCCTTGGCGGTCCCGCTCGAACCCGACAAGGAGCACGAACTGCGCCACATCGTCAGCACCGCGCGCGGCGCGTCCGACTACCGGACCTTCACCTTCACGGCGCCCTGGCCCGAGGAATACCTCGAGGACCACTGCGACCTCGCGCGCCGCATGTCGACCGACGAGCCCGCGGGGGACGCCGAGCGCGAGCAGGAGGTGTGGGATGCGCAGCGCATCCGAGAGGGCGACGCGCTGCGCGAGGAGCGGGGCGTCTGGAAGCTCGCCGCCGTCGCCCAGCACCTCGGCTCCGGCCGGCTGGTGGCCTTCTCCGAGCTCCTGTTGTCACCTGACGCTCCCGCGGAGGCCTGGCAGATGGCCACCATCGTGCATCCCGCGCACCGGGGCCACCGCCTGGGCCTTGCCGTGAAGCTGGCCAATGTCGACGCACTGGACGATGCCGCGCCCTCGGTGCGCCGCATCATCACGGGCAACGCCGCAGTGAACGCACCGATGATCGCGGTGAACGACCTGATGGGCTTCGAGGTCGTCGGCGCCGGCTGGTTCTGGCAGAAGGAGCTGCGGCCCGGTTGAGGTGCCGCAGCGGGGACCGAGGACGTGTCTCGCATGATTATGCAGCATCATGTATACTGATGCGATGAAGGCCGGGATCGTCGGGGCGTCGGGGTACACCGGGGCCGAGTTGTTGCGGCTGCTGGCCGCGCATCCCGCCTTCGAGGTGGCGGTGGCGACGGCGCACTCGCACGCGGGCGAGCCGGTGGGTGCGCACACCCCCTCTCTGGCCGCGGCCTACCCCGGACTGGTCTACGAGGAGAGCGACCCGGCCCTCCTGGACGGCCTCGACCTCGTCTTCTGCGCCCTGCCGCACGGGGAGTCGCAGCGGATCGTCCCCGGCCTGCTGGGGCGGGTCGGCCGGGTCGTCGACCTCGCCGCCGACTTCCGCCTGCATGATGCGTCGCTGTACCCGCGCTGGTACGGCGAGGAGCACGCTGCGCCGGCGCTGCTGCCCGAGGCCGTGTACGGATTGCCCGAGCTGTTCCGGCCGGGTCTCGCCGGTGCCACCCTCGTCGCCGCGGCCGGCTGCTACCCGACCGCGGCCGGGTTGGCCCTGGCCCCCCTGGTCCGCCGGGGGCTGGTGGAGGCGAGCGGGATCATCGTCGACGCGGCGTCGGGCGTCTCGGGCGCGGGGCGCGGCCCCCAGGAGTCGCTGCACTTCGCGACGGTCGACGAGGACTTCGTGGCGTACGGACTGCTGACCCACCGCCACACCCCCGAGATGGAGCAGATCCTCGGTTGCGAGGTGCTCTTCACGCCGCATCTCGCCCCCATGGTGCGCGGCATCCTGGCGACCTGCTACGCCCGTCCGGCCGCGGGCCACGTCCCGTCGCAGGCCACCGTGATGGACGCGCTCCACGAGGCGTACGACGACGAGCCCTTCGTTGTGGTCACCGATGACCCCCCCGCCACCAAGTCGACGGCGGGCTCGAATGCGGCGCACGTCACGGCGCGCGTCGACGCGCGCACCGGCTGGGTGATTGCGCTCTGCGCGCTGGACAACCTCGTCAAAGGCGCGTCGGGCCAGGCGATCCAGTGTGCCAACGCCGCGGTGGGCCTGCCCGAGACGACCGGGCTGCCCGTCGCCGGGGTGTACCCGTGAGCGTGACCGCGCCGCGGGGCTTCGTGGCGACCGGGGGCTCGGCCGGGATCAAGGCCGGCAAGGTGCCCGATGTGGCGGTGGTCGCCACCGCCGACGGACGTGCCGTGCCGGCGGCCGGGGTGTTCACCTCCAACCTCGCCGCGGCGGCGCCGGTCCAGGTGAGCCGGGCCCACCTGGCCGCCACCGGGGGCGCGGCCGCGGGCGTGATCCTCACCTCGGGCAATGCGAACGCGGCCACGGGCGAGGCCGGGCGGAGCGCGGCGGAGCGGCTCTGTGTCGCGGTCGCGGGCGAGATCGGGTCCACCGCCGAGGAGATCCTGGTGTGCCAGACAGGTCTCATCGGCATCCCGTTCCCCGTCGACCACGTGCTCCCGCAGCTCGAGCCGATCGTCATGGCCCGTGGTGGTACCGAGCGTGATGCCGCACACGCGGCCCGCGCCATCATGACGACCGACACCGTGCCGAAAGAGGTCGTGGTGGCCGGTGACGGCTTCACCGTGGGCGGCATGGCCAAGGGCGCCGCGATGCTGGCCCCGAACATGGCCACGATGCTGGCGCTGTGCACCACGGATGCCGCCGTCGATTCCGCCACGCTGCACACGGCGCTCGCCGAGGCGGTCGCGTCATCGTTCAACGCCATGACCGTCGACGGGTGCACCTCGACCAACGACACCGTGCTCGTGCTGGCGAGCGGCCTGGGGTCGAGCCCGACGGCGGATGCACTCACCGGGGCCCTCACCGACGCCTGCCAGTCGCTCGCTGAGCAGATGGCGGACGACGCGGAGGGCGCGACCAAGGTGTCCCACGTGCACGTCCGTGGTGCGCAGAGCGACGATGCCGCCCACCGGGCGGCGCGCAAGGTCGCGGGCTCCATGCTCGTCCAGTGCTCCCTCTTCGGAGAGGACCCCTACTGGGGCCGCGTCGTGTCCGAGCTCGGTTCGGCCGGGGCCCCCTTCGACATCGACCGCGTCACCGTGGCCTACGGCGGCACCGTGGTGTGTGCCGCCGGCGTGGCCGTGCCGCACGACGAGGCGGCGGTGGCCGCCCACATGGCGGCCCGCCACATCGTGCTCGAGTGCGACCTCGGCCTGGGGTCGGGTGAGGCGGTGGTCCTGGGGACGGACCTGAGCTACGGCTACATCGACGAGAACAGGACAACGTCGTGACGGCGCAGGGTGCGGTCCCCATCCCGCCCAGGGTCACCCGGGCGCAGAGGGCCGCCGCGGCGGAGACCGCCTCGATGCTCGTCGAGGCACTGCCCTACATCCGGCGATTCTGGGGGAAGGTCGTCGTCGTCAAGTACGGCGGCAACGCCCTGCACGCGTCGAGCGGCAACGGTGACACCGCCGCGGGCGAGGACGCCGCCCTCGCCTCCTTCGCCGAGGACGTCGTGCTGATGAGGGCGGTGGGCATCCTGCCCGTCGTGGTGCACGGGGGCGGCCCACAGATCGGCGAGATGATGGCGCGGCTGGGCAAGGAGACCGAGTTCCGCAACGGGCTGCGCGTCACCGACGCCGACACGCTGGACATCGCTCGCATGGTCCTGGTCGGCAAGGTGAACCGCGACATCGTGTCCGCCATCAACGTGCACGGGCCGCTCGCGGTGGGCATGTCGGGCGAGGACGCCAACCTCATCACGGCCGAACCCGGCCACGTCGACCTCGGCTTCGTCGGCAACGTGTCGGTCGTCGACCCCACCATGCTCCAGCGGCTGGTCGCCGAGGGGATCATCCCCGTGGTGGCGACCATCGCCTCAGACGAGAAGGGGCAGGCGTACAACATCAACGCCGACACGGTCGCCGGAGCGCTGGCGGAGGCCCTGCAGGCCGAGAAGCTGATCTTCCTGACGGACATCGAGGGCTTGCGGGTCGTGGCGGACGACCCCACGACGGTCATCCACAAGGCCTCCCTGGAGGTCATCGACGAGATCATCCGGAGCGGGGGGGCCCAGGGCGGCATGATGCCGAAGGTCGAGGCCTGCGCCCGCGCGGTGCGCGCCGGTGTCCATCGGGCGCACATCCTCGACGGACGGGTGCCCCACGCCCTCCTCCTCGAGCTGTTCACCGACTCGGGCGTCGGGACGATGGTGCTGCCATGACGGGTCCGGCACCGGCTCCGGAGCGCGACGCCCTGATGCGCACCTACGCGGACCCGCCGGCCACGTTCGTGCGCGGCGAGGGCACCGTCCTCTTCGACGCTGACGGCAAGGAGTACCTCGACTTCATCACGGGACTGGCGGTCGTCTCGCTCGGTCACGCCCACCCGGTCGTGGCCGACGCCGTGGCCGAGCAGGCGCGGACCCTGTGCCACGTCTCGAACCTGTACGGGAACACCTTGGCGCCCGAGGTGGCACGCACCATCGACCGGCTGGTCAACGGGGGCACGGGCCGGGCCGGCGGACAGGTCTTCTTCGCCAACTCGGGAGCGGAGGCCAACGAGTGCGCGCTGAAGCTGGCCCGGCGCTGGGCGGACGGGAGCCGCCACGTGGTGATCAGCGCCGACAACTCGTTCCACGGCCGGACGCTGGCCACGCTGACCGCGACGGGCCAACCCGAGAAGCAGGCGCCGTTCCGCCCGCTGCCCGAGGGGTTCGTGCACGTGCCCTACGACGACGTGGCGGCCCTCGACGAGGCGCTGGACCCCGAGACCGTGGCCGCCGTCCTGCTCGAGCCGCTCCAGGGCGAGGGCGGGGTGATGGTGCCGAGCTCGGACTACCTGGGCGCGGTGCGGTCGCTGTGCACGGAACGCAACGCGCTCCTCATGCTCGACGAGGTCCAGACGGGTCTCGGCCGCACCGGCCACTGGTTCGCCTTCCAGGCGCAGGGCCTCGAGCCGGACGTGGTGACGATGGCGAAGGCGCTCGGCAACGGCATGCCGGTGGGCGCCTGCTGGGCGCGGGCCGAGGTGGCGGCCGCGTTCGGCCCCGGCGACCACGGGTCGACCTTCGGGGGGCAGCCGCTCGCACTCGCCGCGGTCAAGGCGACACTGGCCGTCATGGAATCCGAGGACGTCTGCCGGCGGGCCCGCGAGGCGGGGGCGCGCCTGGCCGGCGGGCTCGGACGGTTGCCGGGCGTGGTATCGGTGCGCGGCGCCGGCCTGCTGCTGGCCGCGCAGCTCGAGGCCCCGGTGGCCAGGGAGGTCTCGGCGCTGGCGCTCCAGCGGGGCCTGCTCGTCAACCCCGTGCGTCCCGACGCAATTCGGGTCGCCCCGCCCCTGCTCGTCAGCGACGAACAGCTCGACGCCGCCCTGCGGGTCCTCGGCGACGCTCTCGCCCTCGTGTCCTCGGGCAACGCCGAGTAGGAGGCGCACCGGACCGATGCCCGATCTCTTCGACGTCGACGACCTGCACCCGGCCGCGTGGGAGCGGGTGCTCGAGCTCGCGCTCGACCATCCGCCGCAGAAGCGGCTGGCGGGGCAGGGCGTCGCGCTCCTCTTCGAGAAGCCGTCGGCGCGCACGCGGAGCTCCACCGAGATGGCGGTGGTGGACCTCGGAGGCCATCCGGTCTACATCCAGGGGGCCGAGGTGGGCCTCGACGTGCGTGAGACGGCCGAGGACGTGGCCCGCACCCTCGCGTGCTACCACCGCGTGCTGTGCGCCCGCGTCTTCGATCATCGCGTACTCCTGCGCATGGCGGCGGCGCTCAGCCGGAGCGGGTTCGACGTCCCCATCGTGAACCTCCTCTCCGACACCTCCCACCCATGCCAGGCGGTGGCGGACGTGGTCACCATGCGGGAGGCGCTGGGACCTCTGGACGGTCGCGCCCTCGCCTACGTCGGGGACGCCAACAACATGGCCCGTTCCCTCGCCAAGGCGGGCCTGCTCGAGGGGATGGAGGTGCGTATCGCCTCCCCGGCCCGTTACGCGTTCACCCCTGAGGAGCTCGCCGGTCTCCAGGCCTTCGCCGACCACGTCGCTCGCGGCGGCACCGTGCAGCTGTCGGACGACCCCCACCAGGCGGCCAAGGGCGCATCGGTGCTCTACACCGACGTGTGGACGAGCATGGGACAGGAGGAGGAGCGAGCGCTCCGCCTGGCGGCCTTCGAGGGCTTCACCGTCGACGAGGAGCTGGTCGACCTGGCCGCCTCCGATGCCATCGTGCTGCATTGCCTGCCCGCCCACCGGGGGGAGGAGATCACCGACTCCGTCCTCGAGGGTCCGCGCTCGCGGGTGTGGCGGCAGGCGGCGCACCGTCGGACCGCCATGCGAGGCATCCTGGCCTGGGCCACGGAGGGCGGGCCGTGAGCGGCCACGCATCCGGCCGCCTGACCAAGAACCAGCGCCAGCACCGGATCACGAAGCTGCTGGAGTCCCAGCCCGTCACCAGCCAGGCGCAGCTGGTCGCGCTGCTCGGTGACCAGGGGATCGAGGCCACCCAGACGACGGTCTCGCGCGACCTCGACGACCTGGGGGCGGTCAAGGTCCGACTGCCCGGCGGCGACACCGCCTACGCGCTGCCCGAGCTCCCGGTGCACCAGATCGCGCCCGAGGACCACCTTCGCCGCGTGCTCGGCGAGTGGGTCGTCGAGGTGGCGCACTCGGGCAACCTGGTGGTGCTGCGCACGCCGCCGGGGTCGGCCCACGTCGTCGGGTCGGCCCTCGACCGCAGCGGGCTCGAGGGAGTGGTCGGTACCGTGGCCGGGGACGACACGGTGCTCGTCGTGGTCGACGAGCAGGTAGGCGGCGGCACCATGGCGGACCACTTGCGCGACGTGGCAGGCATTGCCGCCGCGCACAAGATCGCGTTGAACGGAAAGGAAGAGGACTGAAAATGGCTGAACGGGTTGTACTGGCCTACAGCGGGGGGCTCGACACGTCGGTGGCGGTGCGCTGGCTCATCGAGAGCGAGGGCGTCGAGGTCATCGCGGTGGCGGTCAACGTCGGGCAGGCGTCCGATCGCGGCGGCGAGGACTGGGACGCCATCCGCGCCCGGGCGCTGGCGGCCGGGGCGGTCGAGGCGGTGGTGATCGACGCCCGTCACGAGATGGCGGAGCAGTTCTGCATGCCGGCCTTGCAGGCCAACGCCCGCTACGAGGGCAAGTACCCGCTCGTGTCCGCACTGTCGCGCCCGGTGATCGTGCGCCACCTCGTGGCCGAGGCGCGCCGCCACGGGGCGACCGCCGTGGCCCACGGCTGCACGGGCAAGGGGAACGACCAGGTGCGTTTCGAGGTGGGCGTGCGGGCCCTCGCTCCCGACCTCGGCATCTTCGCCCCCGCCCGTGTGTGGGGGCTCTCCCGCGAGGAGTGCGTGGAGCTGGCGGCCAAGTGGGAGATCCCCGTTACGGTCACCAAGGAGAAGCTCTACTCCATCGACGACAATCTGTGGGGCAAGGCGATCGAGTGCGGTGCCATCGAGGATCCGTGGGCCCCGGCGCCCGACGATGTCTACACGCTCACCCGGGTCACCGAGACCGAGCCCGTCGAGGTCGTCGTGGGCTTCGAGGCGGGGGTGCCGGTCACCCTCGACGGAACGCCGCTCGCCCCCTACGACCTCATCAGCCGGTTGGGTGAGCTGGCGGGCAGCCGGGGCTTCGGCCGCCTCGACATGGTCGAGAACCGGCGGGTCGGCATCAAGAGCCGGGAGGTCTACGAGTGCCCGGCCGCGTTGTCGCTGATCCTGGCCCACGCCGACCTCGAGGACCTCACGCTCGAGCGCGACCTTCACCACGAGAAGGCCCGACTCGAGCCGCGCTGGTCCGAGCTGGTCTACGACGGGCTGTGGTTCTCGCCACTGAGGGACGCGCTGCAGGCATTCATCACGGAGAGCCAACGCCACGTCACGGGCGAGGTACGCCTACGCTTTGCGGCGCCGGGCACGTGTGCGGTGGTGGGCCGGCGCAGCCCGGTCGCGCTCTACGACCACGACCTCGCCACGTACGACGCCTCCGATTCGTTCCGGCACGCTGACGCCGAGGGCTTCGTGCGCCTGTGGGGTCTCGGCGTCGCCACGTGGTCGGCCCGCCAGGGCCCGGGAGCCGAGGCCGCTGCGAGGCGCGGGTCATGACGCTCTGGGAAGGCCGCATCTCGACCGGCATGGCCGACGCCGTGGCTGAGTTCACCGTCAGCCTCCCCTTCGACAGGCTGCTGGCGAGCGACGACCTGGCCGGCTCGCGCGCCCACGTGAAAGGCCTGGGCAAGGTGGGGATACTCACCGACAGCGAGGTGGCGTCCCTGGTCGACGCCCTCGACATGGTAGAGGAGGAGTTCGCCACCGGCGTCTTCGAATTCGCGCCGGGCGACGAGGACGTCCACACCGCCATAGAGCGGCGCGTCACCGAGCTGATCGGCGACGTGGGCGCCAAGCTGCACACGGGAAGGAGCCGCAACGACCAGGTTGCCACGGCGCTGCGGCTCTGGTGCCGCCGCTCGCTGATCGGCGTCGCCGAGGAGATCATGGCGCTGCAGGACGCGCTGGCCCAGCGCGCCGTCGAGGCCGCCGACGTGTACCTGCCCGGCTACACGCACCTGCAACGCGCGCAGCCGGTGCTGCTGGCCCACCACCTCCTGGCGCACGGGTGGGCGCTGGCCCGCGACGTGGACCGGATCCTCACCACCGTCGACCGCCTCAACGTCTCACCCCTGGGTGCGGGGGCGCTTGCCGGCTCGTCGCTGCCGCTCGACCCGGACTACGTCGCCGCCGAGCTCGGGTTCCACGGTCGTTTCGAGAACTCGCTCGACGCCGTGTCCGACCGCGACTTCGTGGCCGAGTCGCTGTTCGACCTCGCCCTGCTCGGCGTGCACCTGTCCCGGATGGGGGAGGAGATCGTGCTGTGGTCGACGGAGGAGTTCGGCTTCTGCACGCTCGACGACGCATACGCGACCGGGAGCTCGATGCTGCCACAGAAGAAGAACCCCGACGTGGCCGAACTGGCCCGGGGCAAGTCGGGTCGACTCATCGGCCACCTCGCTGCGGTGCTGGTGACGCTCAAGGGGTTGCCGTTGGCGTACAACCGCGACCTGCAGGAGGACAAGGAGCCGCTCTTCGACGCCGTCATGCAGGTCTCGCGCGCGCTGATCGCGCTGCGGGGCGTGTACGAGACCGCGACGTGGGACGAGGACCGGATGCAGTCGGCGGCCGACGGTCCGGCGGCCTCGGCCATCGACCTGGCCGAGATGCTGGTGGAGCAGGGCATGCCATTCCGCCAGGCGCACGCGCTCGTCGGTGGGCTGGTGCGCGAATCCCTCGAGCGCCACGTGCCGCTGGTGGAGCTGGTCGCCGCGCACCCCGATCTGGGCGAGGCCGCGGTCGAATTGCTCGAGCCCGGCGTGGCGGTGACCCGCCGGCGGACACCGGGAGGGGCCGGACCCGGGCCCGTCGCCGAACAGGCGGAGCGCTTCGTCCGCCGCCGCGAGGTCGACCGGACCCGCCTGGCGCAGTGGCGCCCCCAGGGCTCGCCGGCGTGACCTCGGCGCACGCTCTGACGTGCGGGTGTGAGACGGTTCCGTGGCGAACCCCCGTGTCGAGTAGTCCGCAAGTGAACGCACCATAAAGATTCGAGCAGACGCTTGTATCGCGGAGACGGTTGCGCGCACGCTGTAGAAGGAGGGCGATACACCCGCAGGCCTCACGACCGGGAGCAGCAATGGAGCGAATGCGCGGCATCGACCCGATGTTCATCTACTCCGACACGCCGGAGACCCCGATGGAGATCGCATATGCCTGCGTCTTCGATCCCGCCACGACCGAAGACGGGTACTCCTTCGGTCGCGTGCACGACGTGCTGGAGGCCCGGATGCCCACGCTGACCCCGTTCCGGCGCCGGCTGGTGCCCGTCCCCCTGGGCCTCGACCACCCGCGTTGGGTCGACGATCCCGAGTTCGACCTCGGCAACCATCTGCACCGGGCCGCAGCTCCGCACCCTGGAGGTGAGGAGGAGTTCACCGACATGGTGGCCAAGGTGATGGGTCGCCCGCTCCAGCCCGACCAGCCGCCATGGGAGATGCACGTGATCGAGGGGCTGGCCGGGGGCATGGTCGGGCTCATCGCCAAGGTCCATCACTCCGTCATCGACGGTGTCGCGGGCGCCCAGTTGCTGGCGCAGTTGCTCGACCTCACCCCGGAGGGCAGCGCCGTCACGGAGCCCTGCCCACCCTGGCTCCCGGCGCGGCTGCCGTCGGGCGCCCGCCTGGTGACCGACTCGCTGCCGAGCATCATCAACAGCCCGGTCCGGGCGTTGCGCGCCGCACGGGAGATCGGGCGTACCGCCGTGCGGCTCGCCCTCCGCGCGATCGACGACCACAGCGGCCCCGTTTCCATCCCACTCGGGGCTCCCCCGACCTTCGAGTCACCCGTCGGAGCCCGCCGGGCGATCTCCTTCGCGGAACTCGACATGGCGGCGGTACGTACGTTGAAGGAGCGCTACGGGTCCACGATCAACGACGTGGTGCTGGCCGTCTGCTCGGGCGCACTGCGCAGCCATCTGGCCGCTCACGATCAGGGTATCGACAGCCCCCTCGTCGCCGTCGTCCCCGTGTCGGTACGAAGCGATGTGCAGTCGGAGGCGGTGGGGAACCAGCTGTCCGCGATGTTCGTCCCGCTCGCCAACGACCGCCAGACGCCGCTGGA
>CAYWDQ010000005.1:0-64097 GCA_964457065.1 uncultured Acidimicrobiaceae bacterium
ACCCGCGTTGAAGACGAAGGAGTACGAAGACTATGGCTCCCAATAGGCCGATCACGGCGCCGATGATGCCGGCTTCAAGAGGGAGGACGAACTTGGACACTGGTTGCGCAGTCGCCCTCTGGAGTATCCGTGTGCTGGTCTCCGTGGACCCACTCGCGAGTTGGGCAGACGAGATCTGGCTCGTCACAGTGTTGAGTTGGAGCGAGACCTGATTCTGTTCGCTTTGCAGTGAGCCCAATAGAGCGACATCTCGTTGGCCGGCGCTCGATCCGGTGCCCTCGGAGGTAATCCGGGCAGCCACCGTGCTGATCTGCGACTGGAGATCCTTGATCTGCTTGGTGAGCAGCGCCGATTCCTTCTGCAGGTCGGCCACCGCAGGTCCGGCTGAGCTCGCCTGCAATTGACCCACGTAGTCGACGTAGCTTGTGGCGACGGCGTTGGCCAACTGCACGGCGTACGTGCTCGCCGGAGCCTGAGCCTGTATCTGCAGGATCTGGCCGCTGAGTGGTGTGACCGTCACAAGCTTCTCGACACCCAACGCCCCGAGTGGCGGTGACACCTTGGCGCCGGCGGCAGTCAGAACCGGCGTGCTTCTGGCAATGACGGCCTCGGTGCTGACGCCGTTCCCAGCCGTGCCCGAGTTGCCCGAGTTGCCCGAGCTGTCTGAACCGGATGCAGGTGGCAGGAGGACCAGCGCGATGGCGGTCTCATTTGCCGGCCTCAGGAGCCCGTACGCCACCCCACCGAGTCCGCAGAGCGCCGCCACCACGATTATCAACAGCCGACGTCGCCAAATCTCCCGAAGCGACGCACGCAGGTTGAGAGGCTGCTCGTTCACTTGTTGTCCATCGAAGACTCGTTCCCGGGATGCGCCAAGGCAGTCCGGCTGGGGCTGTAGGTGAGGTCGG
Organism: uncultured Acidimicrobiaceae bacterium; assembly: GCA_964457065.1. GTDB lineage: Bacteria > Actinomycetota > Acidimicrobiia > Acidimicrobiales > RAAP-2 > Bog-473. Next base: position 909 of record CAYWDQ010000005.1, read on the forward strand.
TGCGGGCCAAGTATGTGGCGATTTGCGCGCGGTTGTTGAGCTCGAGCTTGCGATAGAGGCGGCTTACGTAGTTGCGCACGGTCTTCTGACCGAGTTTCAGTTGTACGGCAATCTCCGCGTTGCTCGCGCCTTCAGCCACCATCCGGAACACGGCCGACTCCCGTTGTGTCAGATGGCTGGAGGGTTCGTCCCCTAGGACCCATCGGGCCGCCTCCTTACAGAGAACCTGATCACCCAGATGAACGGAGACGACCGCAGCCCTGATGGCCTCCGGGGAGGTGTCCTTCAGGAGGAGGCCGGCAGCGCCCGCGATCATGACGGGCCGGACGCGCCAGTCGGGATTGGAAGTCAGGACCAATGTCCTCGAGTTCGGACACTCCGTGGCAAGCGACCGCACGAGATCGATGCCATCGGCTCGTGAGAGCTCGAGATCTATCAGGACAACGTCGGCAGCCGTGGCGGTGCAGAGCCCGATCAGCTCGTCATCGCCGTCGGAGACGGCGATGACGTCCAAGCCTTCGTCCTCACCGAGAAGCCCAGCCAACCCGAGGCGGAAGAGCCGTTCAGCGGCGACCACGATGACGGAGATCTTCGAAGTGGAGATCGAAGAACCATCCGAAGTCCTGGTTCGTTCGAGAAGCTTGGGTGGGTCGCTGTTGAGCACCTGGTTGGGGTCCTGGGACGAGTGGGATGGTCGACGACCCCAAGATCGGGCGACGTGGTTGTGGCCACGACGCCCCATGCCTGCCTCTTGAGTCGATGGCTATACAGAGGTCCGAGGTTCGCGGAAGATACCGCGGGGGGGACATTTGCCCACCCGCGGTAGGGACTGCCCCTCGGACAGGGGGCGGCCACGCACGGACCAGTCCGGTCGGGACGACCTGGCGAGCTGCAACCGGGGTGATCGGTCCGGTTGCGGAGCGGCAGACGCTCGCTGTATCTGCGCGAAGCCGAGGCGCTCTGTCTTGCTGGGCGTTTGACGTGAAGGCGCCTATCCCCCGACCCGACGTCCATGACGAGCACTCAGGCTCGCGAGTGCCTTACTCGCTCTAACCGAGACGGGTAACGAGTATGTCTGCTACCTGGTTCGGAGCTCGGTTGCGGCTCCGTGGCGGTGCCACCACCCGCGCGACGACGACGATGGCCGACCAGTGTGTGGCGTCGGCATCCAATTTTGCGGTCGGAATCGTCGTGGCGCGGATCAGCGGTCCGGCCGGTCTGGGAGCCTTCGCCCTCGCGTACGCGGTCTGGGTCCTGTTGACGACAATTCACCGGTCATTGATCACAGCCCCAATGACGATCATGGGTGACCTGCGCGGAACTGAGGAAGAGGAGTTCATTCGGCTGGGGTTTGCCGCAGATGTGGTGCTCGGCGTGATGGCCACGTGCATCATCGCCGCGGTGGGTGCGGCACTCCTCGTTGTCGGTCAGCACGCTTTCGGAGTGGGCGTCCTCTCGCTGGCTCCCTGGGTGCTCGTACTCGATCTGCAGGATTACTGGCGACAGGTCGGGTTCATACAAGGAACACCGAGAAAGTCTCTCATGAACGACCTCCTGTTCAATGCCGTGCAGGCGTTGGCGTTCGGGGTGGTCTTCCTGGCGGGTCTGCACTCGGTGTTCGCGGTCGTCTCGGCCTGGGGTGTGGGGGCCGCGATTGCTGCCATCTACGGTCTTCGGCAGTTCTCGGTGCGCCCGTCCCTACGTGGGGGAACTGCGTATCTCTGGTCCCACTGGCCCACGAGCCGGTGGTTGGCCAGCGAGCGTGTGGCCTCTTGGGCAGGGGCCCAGCTCTATCTGATCCTGGCCGGCGTTCTGTTGGGCCCTGCGGCGCTCGGTGGATTGAAGGCGGCGCAGGGACTGGTGATCGGTCCGACGACCGTGGTGGTCAATGCCGGAGGGAGCTTTGGCCTGCCTGAAGCGAGCCGTAAGCTTGCTGAGCACGGCTGGACGGGCATGGCAAGGGTCTCCCGCCTCGTCACTGGGGCCGGGGTGCTGGTTGCGACAGCAGTTGCGATCGCGGTCTTGGTCGCGGCACCCATCCTCATCAAATTGTTGTACGGACCCACGTTCGTCGTATATGCACCGAGTGCACGGATCTTCGCAGTCTCCATCGTCATCCTCGCGTTCGGCGTTGGCCCTATTCTCAACGTGACCGCCACACGCCGACTACGTCCGCTCTTCGTGGTGCAGTTGGGGACATTGGTCCTCTCTGTCGTTGCCGTGTGCGTGTTGACGCCTACCTTCGGGGTAACGGGGGCTGCGTGGGCGAACCTGCTCACATCTGTGGCCACGGTCGCCGCCATGTTCATCCTGCAGTCCTCGGTTCGCCGATCGGTTGAGGGAGGGCAACGCCGTCCAGCCGGGCACCTCCTCATCGCCGCCCGGCGACGGCTGGTGCGAAACACAGAGATACTGCTTGTGCTGCCACCGGCTGATGACCCAACAGCCGGGCGTCCCTCCCGTGTGTCGTCCGAACAGCCCTCGTAGTCGGCGAACGCCTTATCGCCGTCGACGTCGTCGCTCGGCGGCGGCGCGATAGACGTCCAGCGTCGCCTCGGCGATGGCGCCCCAGTTGAACTGCCGAGCCCGATTGAGCCCCTCGGTCCGCAGCGTGGACGCTGCCGGGCCGGTGGCCTCGAGCATGGCGCGAGCGATCGAACGTGGGTCGTGAGGATCAGCGAGCACGGCCGCCCCACCGGCGATCTCAGGCATCGAGCTGACGTCGGAGGTGACAACTGGACAGGCGCAGGCCATCGCCTCCAGGATCGGTAACCCGAAGGTCTCGTTGAACGAGGGGTACACAAGAACATCGGCCCCCTGGTAGAAGGGAACGGTCTCCTCGTTCTGCACCGCGCCGACGAAGACCACGTCGTCGCCGATGCCGAGCGTGTCGACCAGCGCGTGGAGCTCGGCGCTGTACTGCTGGTCTCGCTCAGCTCCGAGAATGACGAGTTGGCGACCTTCAAGCTCATCTCGCGCCAGCCTCCAGGCGTGCAACAGTCCGTCACAGTTCTTGTAGCGCCAGAGGGACGAGACGAACAGCACGAACGGTCGTGAGATCCCGAACGAGGCGACGTGCGCCCGAGCGGCATCCCGGCTGCCGGGCTTGAAGATGTCGTGGTCGACTGCTTCGTAGATCAAGCTGACCTTTTGTGGGTCCACCTCCAGATACTGGTCGATCTCGTCCCGCAGGCTGTTGGAATTGACGATGATCGCGTCAGCGAGCCGCACCGAGCGCTGGTAGTTCAGACGGCGGTAAGCCCGGGCGCCGATCGAGAGCGATTCCGGAGCCGTGAACGCGTGCATGGTCTTCATGTGGATGACGAGAGACCGCGTCGGGTTCACCAGGGGGGCGATGGCGGTGCTCAACAGGTCGATGTGACGGAGCGGGAGCAGAACCGGGGACACGAGATGCTCACTCGCCGTGCGCAAGACCCGGTGCTCGTTCGACCAGGGATAGGTGATGTGATGCACAGCGTCCCCTGAATCGGGAAAGTAGCGTCGTCCCGAAGGGCTCACCATCAGATGGAGCTCTTCGCCTGGGAGAAGCCGATTGGCCATCTCGGGCACTATCCGTGTCCAACACCAGTACGCGCCGGACGGCTGCCGGGGGTCGTCAGAGAGCAGGTTCATGGCGATGCGCAGGCGCGTGCGGTCGTCGCTGCTCTCGGGCGGAGGGGAAGTGCCGGTATCGGGAGAGCGGGTAGCTCCCGCGGGAGTGGTCATCAGAGGGAACTCAACGTCAGCGCACGAGTACGGTGTGTTTCGCGATCGAAGGGGCTGACCGGGCCGATACCCGCCAGCTCTCGCAGCTCCACCACGCTGTGTTAGAGCAGGCCGGGGCTCGGCAGATACCTGAGGAGCACACCGCGGCCTGCTTCATCTCGACGAGATCTCGGAGCCCGAGGTCACGAGTGGAACTGAAGCACCGTTGTGTAGGTGTCGATGCCGTCCCCGTTGCAGACTCCCTCGCCTATGACGGCCCAGGCCGGGTGGTTCTCCCCGAAGCGCGGGGAATACCACCCGAGGATCGGGTCGGTTGCGCCCCTCGAGAGCGACCAAGTGGGACCATCGGGCAGGAAGAGAGTGGCGCTTCTCGAGAACGCGCCATGTGACCAACTGAGCTCGACGTCGTGCCCGACCATCCGTGCGTGCATCTCCGGGCCCAGATGGAAGGCCATTCGGAAGCCATGCCCTCCCGTCGTCTCGAGACAGTCGACAATCTCGAGCCGCCGAAGCCGGCTTGCAAGTCGCACCGAACGACGGTGAACGACAGGCGGGGCCAGGGAGCGATACCCGTCGTGCTCAGCGGTCCACATGGTGACCGCTCCGTCTTCATCGGTCTGCAGCTCGATCAGCTGGCTGCGTGCGTGACGGGTCCAGAGGAAGGGGCCACCCGAGGTGGACTGGTCTCGGCGGCCAACCTCGATCGTGTTGTGGGCCAATGTCGAGCGGAAGTAGCTGCGCCAGAAGGGCTCGCCGTGGTAGCAGTACGTGCCCGGATCGGCCAATACGTCAATGCCGTCGTGTCGCACTTCGACCGCCAGCGCATCGGCATGGGCATGGGCGGCGATCGACAGGAAGCCATGGGGACCTGCGTCGCAACGGCACCAGATCTCCTCGCCGTCCGATGCAGAGCTGCGCATCAGGGTCAGGCCGGCATCGGTGAAGTGGCACGGGCGACGCTCCGGCTGCCCCGCCGCAGCGCGACGACCGGCCATCGTGCCCAGGAGGGTGCTGGTCACCGTCGGTCTCACCCTCGGCCACCATCCCGGAGCGTCGAACAGCGACTCGCCGATGGCGAGCAGGCCAGACGACCGACCAGTGGCCGAGGGATCGATGACGAGAGCCCTCCCGTTGTCTCCGTCCCCCTGGCGCGGAGGGCGAAGTTTCACATCTACCGTCGCCGCGACGACATCGAACATGCGGTACAGCAATGTCCAGAGATCGTCGGAGAGAGGGTGACCGTTCCAATCGGCCTCTGCCGCGGCTACGACCGCGAGTTCGGTGACGAAGCCGTGGTAATCGAAGGCCATCTCTCGATTGACTCCGCTCGGGAATGTGTTGCTCGTCAGCTCCTGCTCCAGAACCCGTGTGGCCTCCTCACGCCAGAGGGGGCTCTCGGCGAACCAGTCGAAGGCCAGTGCCGCCACCAGAAGGCCGGCGGCTTCGGCAATCACGTGATTATTGGCCGACGATCCCCGACTTCGAAAGTTTGCAAGGTAGTGCTGGTGCCACCAGATCTGGGCTAGTGCGACATCGTTCCGTTCGAAGAGCCCGCCTGCTCCGCTCCAACCGTCGAGCAGGCGGCGCACCCAGACCCAGGTGATCAGTCGTAGCCCAGCCTCGATACCGCTTGTCCAGTGGACACCCGAGAGGAACGGGTTCTGTGCCCACCAGGAACGAAGATGGGAGGCGGTGCGTTCTGCGTAGCGTTCGTCGCCGGAGAGAGCGAACGCGGCGGCGAGCACCGTGAGGTGGTGCATGCGCGAGAGCTCCCAGATCTGCTTCACGTTGCCGGTGACGTCCTCGCAACGGTGGTCGACGTTGAAGCAGTAGTCGACCTGGGGGGCCCGCCTTCCGGTCACCGGGTCGAAGAACCAGTCCGGGTCCTCCATGTCCTGCCGCACCGCCCCCAGCAGTTCCCACCGCCCTGCCAGTACCTCCTCGGCCGCCGCGATCACTTGTTGACGGGCCTCACTCGGCACGGCTCGCAGTACCTCTGCCCACGGAAAGGTCGGGAACACGGCATTTCGCGCCGAGTCCCAGGGTGCGGTGGCGGAACGGAGGGCCCACGACCGGGGTGAAGCCGCAGGCAGGACCTGTCGGGAAGCCCACCGTTTGCGTCGCACGTGCTCGGAGATCCGCCATCCCACCTCCGAAGCAGACATCTTCGACAGTCGCCGGAAACGCCACTCGATCCCGACCGGGTTCATGGGCCGACCCCGTCCCCACCGTCTCGGAATGGCCGCCGCGGGGTCACAACCGTTGAGGCGCTCGAGTCGCGACGCCGGTGGCCGCAGCGAGGGTGGCGCGGGTGGTGGCAGTCAGGGAGTCCAGCGAGATGGGCATCGGTCCACCGGTTCGCACTGAGTCGAGGAAGGCCTTGATCTCGGCGCGCTGGCCCTTGTCCGGTGAACCCAGCTGCCGACGGACGCGAGCACGTGAGCCCGACCAGACCGTGGCTCGCCTGAAATTGTCGAGCCGAGCGGTCCGCCCACCGCTCGACGCTTCGAAAGTCTCCTTGGGGAAGCGCCGGTGCGCATTCGTCAGGTAGGTGATGGTCGCAAGCGATCCGTCGCCGTAGCGAAGGCTCACTTGCACCTCGTCGGGATCACCGCCGCTCATTGTCATGACTTCCACGGGATCGCTACCGATCCACCAACTCACGGTGTCCACGAAATGGCCACCTTCTCCCACGAAGCGAGAACCCTCGAGTTCGGCGTCACGGTACCAGCTGTCCGACGCCAGTCGTCCCGCGTTGACCAGGTACCGGGCGTTGGTCGGCTCCGGTGATCGACCGAACCGTGACCGCATCTCCACGAGGAGAGGGGCGAAGCGACGATTGAAGCCGACCATGACTCTGTCGTTCCCCGTTGCGTCCACCACGGTGAGGATTCGATCCAGCTCCTCTGATGACAGGGCAAGAGGCTTCTCGACGAAGACGGCCTTTCCCACCTCCAGAGCGCGGCAGGTCAGTTCGGCGTGCGCGCTGTGTCGTGTGGCGATGAAGACAGCGTCGATCGAGTCGTCCTCGAACACGGCATTCGCGTCAGTGCTGGCGGCACGAAAGCCGAACTTTCGTTGCGCGTTGACGGCAGACAGCGAGCGACGGGTGGCGACGTGTGCCAGTTCGAGTCCCGCCTGGTTCACTAGGTGGGGAAGAAGCATCGACGACGCGTAATTCCCGGCTCCGACAAACCCTATGCGCAGACTGCCATCCGCTTGGCCCTGACGGCGGGCCGGCGTGTGATGCGAAGGCCCAATTGTCGATCGCCGACTCGACATCAGATGCGCATCGGCCGAATGACGACTCGGAATCTCGGTCTCGTCCTCGACGGGCGAGTCGTACTCGAAGAGATAGCCGACACCCCGCAACGCGCCGGTTCCGAGCTGCTCGTAGACGCTCGGCGCCTCCTGAAGGGGGAAGATCCCGGCGATCAGCGCTTCGGGATCGACCTCCTTTCTGGCGACGGCATTGACAAAGCAGTGGAGGTTGCGTCGTTCCGTCCAGCGTACGTAGCCCGCCGGGTAGTCGACTCCATCTATTTCGTATCTGGGGTCGTAGCGGCCTGGTCCGTACGAGCGGGAGAATCGAACGTCCAGCTCCTTCTCGTAGTAGTCGTTCCAAGGCAAATCGAGCTTGCACTTTCCTATGTCGACGACCATTGCCCGGTCGCGTGCGATCCGTGCCGCGATCTCCACCGGCTGGTTGGAAGTGCCGCCCGCTACCAGGAACACCCGATCGGCGCCGAGGCCGCCCGAGGCTTTCGACAGCGCCTGCTCCACCGCGGTCACACCGTCGACGTCCGGTGCCGCGCTCAGCAGTGCACCGGACTTTTCGGCCAACTGGCAGCGGTCCTGGTCGAGATCGAGGCCGACCACCTGGACTCCGGACGCGACGAGCAGTTGGACGACCAATTGTCCGACCAAACCCAGGCCGATGACGCACGCGGTATCCCCGATCTGAACGTTTCCCTGACGAACGCCTTGCAGAGCGATCGAACCCACCGTGGCAAAGGCGGCCAGCTGGGGCGAGACCCCGTCGGGTACTGCCACGCAGAGATTGGTCGGAACCCAGTTGAGCTCGGCGTGAAGCGCGAACTCGTTGCCGGCACAAGCCACGAGTTGACCTACTGCGAACTCCTCGGCGCCTTCTCCCACTTCAACGACGACACCGGCGAGCGAATACCCGAGCGGCGAATAGGAATCCAGACGGTTCATCGCCTTCTTGTAGGCAGTGACGGGTCCCTGCTGTTGGACCGTGTCGAGCACCTTTTTGACTTGTTCAGGCCGGGCGCGCGCCTTCCCGACGAGCGACATCTTGGATTCGCCCACCTTCATCAACTCGGTGCCCGTGGAGATGAGGGAGTACAGCGATCGCACGAGCACCCCACCACGGGCGCAGTTGGGAGGGGGCGCGTCTATGACGGCGAGCTCCCCAGAGCGATAGTTCTGCGCCACTTGCTTCATAGGTCGTCCGACTCCCTTCCTGGCATCGGGGTCACAGTCCCACTCCGGCTCCGCGGGTCTGGCGGTACCAGAACTCGAGCGTGAGCAACTGCCAAATCTGCTTGGAGCGGTCCTCTCGACCCGACCGGTCGTCTTCGACGAGCGCAGCAACCGCCTTCCTGTTGAGGAACCCCGTGCCCACGAGATCTCCCTCGAGCAATGAATCGTCGATCACTTCGCGCAAGTCGCGTGTCACCCACGCTCGCAGTGGGGCCGAGAAGGACGCCTTGGGTCGGTGCACGATCTCCTTCGGCAGCCAGGCCTCGGCGGCGCGCTTCAACGCGACCTTCCCGTTTCTCCCAGAGATCTTGTCTTTTCCAGCCAGGGAGAAGGCAGCCCGAAAGACCATGGGATCCACGAAGGGGACACGCACTTCGGTTGACGCCGCCATGCTGGCTCGGTCGGTGTAGGCCAGGTTGAGTCCGGGAAGGAACAGTCGGGCATCGGCCAGACACATGCGGTTGACCCGATCGGGCAAATGGTTGTCCTCGTACACCTGAAGGTGCTGGTCGATGACCTCGTCCACGTCGTGATGCAACTCGGGGTTCAGGAGCGCCGCCAGCTCGACGGGGGCGTACAGGCTGTAGCTCCTGCGGAATGCGGCCTCTTCGGGGAGCTCGGCGAACGTCGTGAACCGCTTGGCCCAGCGGGCGTAGCGGAGACCGCGACCCCTGGCCGTCACCGGCAGGCGCTCTACGACACCGTTGGCAGAGCGATGGACGATGGCCGGAAGCTTCCGATACCGCCCAGCCAGTAGGCACGCCACGTGTTTGCGGTACCCCCCGAACAGTTCATCCGCACCCATCCCCGAAAGAAGCACCTTGACCCCAGCCGCCCGCGCGCCTTCGGACATGAGCAGAGTGTTGATGGCTGCCGGATCACCGGTGGGCTCGTCAAGGATATCGACCATCCTCGGCAGAAGGTCGACCACGTCGGGTGAGATCTCAATCTCGTGGAGCTCAATGCCATATTGCAGAGCGACCTTCCGGGCGAAGATGGCGTCGTCCGGCATGGCTTCGAGCCGCTGGTCCTGAGCTCGGAATGTGATGGTATAGGCATCGATCTCGGGATTTGCCCGCTTCGCCAGCACGGTCACGATGCTCGAATCAAGGCCACCGGAGAGGAAGCTCGAGACCGGAACGTCCGCAACAAGATGGGCGTTCACCGAGCGTTCGATGACATCGCCGAGATCGTACTGTGCCTCTTGAGCTGCGGCCGCCTCTTCGACGATGTCCCAGTACTGCTCGACGCGATGTGTGCCGTCTGGACGGAATTCGGCCCATGTGCCCGGTTGGAGCTTCTCGACACCCTGCACTGAGCACATCTGGTCGGGCACCCAGTAGTACAGCATGGAGGCGACGAGCGCCTCAGGGTTCATTCGTAGCTCGCCACCGAAGGCGCTCACCAATGCCTTGAGCTCGGAGGCGAACACAACCCCGTCCTTGCGACGAATGTAGTGCAGGGGCTTGATCCCGAACTGGTCACGTGCGAGGTACAGGGAGCCGGTCTTTTGATCGAGCAATGCAAATGCGAACATGCCCCGAAACCGCCGCAAGCATTGAGGTCCCCACCGTCGCCACGACTCGAGCACGACTTCAGTGTCGGAGTCGGTGGTGAACGTGACCCCGCCGGCCGCCAGTTCGGCTCTGATCTCCCGGTAGTTGTAGAGCTCACCGTTGTAGCAGAGCACCAACGGTCGTTTGACCAAAGGTTGTTGACCGTGGTGCAGATCGATGATCGAGAGGCGACGGTGGGCGAAATGGACGTCGACTCGCTCATCGCTGAAGGAGAACGAACCCTCCTCGTCCGGGCCGCGATGATGGAGGCACCGGCTCATCTTCTCGGTGGCGACGTGACCGTCGACCTGTTGGTAGGCGCCGGCAATGCCGCACATCGGTCAAGCTCCGGCTGCCGCTGGAACGCGATGTCGCGAAGTGACAGCGAGCTGCTCGTAGACGCCGACGTAGCGAGGAGCCTGATGATCCCAGGCCAGCTCCTGCTCAACCCGGGCACGTCCCGCCGTGCCCATGGAAACCCGTCGGGGCTCGTCGTCGATCAATTCGACGAGCAGCTGCGCGAGCTCCTCGACATCGTTGGGGGTTGCGTAGACGGCCGCCTCACCAGCTGAGATCCGTGTCTCACGCAGGTCGAAGGCGACGACTGGAACCGCAAAGGCCATGTACTCCATTGTCTTGTTCATGGTCGAGACATCGTTCAACGGATTCTTGGGATCTGGCGAGATGCCCACGTCGGCTGTGGACAGGACGGCGGCCACCTCTTCATCGGGGATCCGACCCGTGAACATGACGAAGTCGGAGAGGTCGAGCCGGTCGCGCAAGGCGACGAGTTCGTCGAAGCAGTCACCCGAACCAATGAGGGTGAAGCTGATGTCGCGGCGCCCTAATCGGTGCACAACGTGGTCCGCCATCTCCAAGACGATGTCCACGCCATCTTGCGGTCCCATCACACCCAGATAGGCAACCAGATGGGGCCTGGAGCGTCGGAGGCTGGCGTCCGCCGTGGTTCGACGGAGTCGGTTCAGATCAGGGCCCGTACGGACAACCGTCACGCACGCCGGGTCGATGCCGTCCCGCTCGACGGCGATGTGTCGATAGGAGTCGTTGGTGGCGATCACGTGGTCCGCTGCCCTCGTGGTGCAACGCTCCATGCGTCGGAGGGCCCTGTAGATGAACGGATTTCCATTCGGGAACCGCGATTGGTACAGCTCTGGGCAGAGGTCGTGGTGATCGAAGACGAAAGAGGACCCGTGAAGAATCCGGAAGAGAAGTCCGATGGGCCAGAAGAGATCGGGTGGATTGCAGCTCTGGACGGCCAAGAAGCGACCGCGCAGACTTGCCTTGAGGCTCAGCGTGAGGGTGGCGAGGAACGAGTAGAGATATTCGAGTACGTAGGAGGCGCCCGATCCACCAGGAGCGTAGGGTCGGTACTTGTACAGCTCGACGCCATTGACCTTGGCATAGGGCGGATCGCCGGGGGCTTTCGGGCAAACCACGGCAACCGTGAACCCGGCGTCGATCAGCGACAAGCACTCGAGCCAGACACGTCGGTCGAATGGGACCGGCAGATTCTGCACAATGATGAGGATCCGCCCGCGATGGCTCGGCGATGCGCCCTTTGCGGATCCCTCTCGAGTTGTGCGCTGAGCCGTCGGCCGCTCGGCCGTCTGACTGCTTTCGGTCACCAGGCGAATCCCTCGTAGCCCTGCAGAGCTTCGATCTCGGGCCCGAGCCGGCCGTCGAGGTCGATGATCCGGGGCGGTGGCGCTGCGAGCAATGCTTCGACGACCTCTGGGGCCGAACAGGAGACAAGCGCGACGTCGGCGCCGGCAATCGCCTCTTTGGGACCTTCGGTGAGAATGCGCCTGAGGTGCGGAAGCTTGGATTCGACGTACTGGCGGTTCGCACCGACAAGGGATGACGGATTGACCACGGGGTCGTGGATGCGGACCTCGTAGCCCTTGCCCAGCAGGGTTTCTGCCAGGTCGACGTAGGGACTCTCACGAAGGTCGTCGCTGCCAGCCTTGAAGCTCAGTCCCAACAGCGCGACTCGATGACCCTCACCGGCAACGACTCGGTCGATGGCTTCGTCGATCGACAACCGGTTGCTCGCCAATGTCCCTGAGAGCAAGGGTATGTCGATGCTCTCGCTGCGTGCCAGATAGAGAAGGGAGCGAAGGTCCTTCGGGAGGCAGGATCCGCCGAAGGCGAATCCCGGGCGCAAGTACCTGGGCGAGATATTGAGATGGCTGTCCTCGCAAAAGAGCTCCATCACCTCTCTGCTGTCGACGCCGAGCCGGCCGAAGATCCGTCCAAGTTCGTTGGCGAATGAGATCTTGGTCGCGTGGAAGGCATTGCACGCATATTTGAGTGCTTCCGCAGTGCGAGGGTGTACCACTCGGATCGGGGAGTCGATAAAGGAGAACAGCCGCGAAACGACATCGATGGCGCGCAGATCCGATGAGCCGATCACCGTGTATGGAGGGGAGTAGAAGTCAGCGATGCCCGTACCTTCACGGAGAAACTCGGGACACATCGCGACCCCCAGGTCCGTTCCCGAGTCCTGGAACGCGGCCTGCAGTATGGCGGTGACGTCCTCGACCGTTCCGGGCGGAACTGTGCTGCGGATTACGACGGTGTGAGATGACCATGGCGGCATCGACGCCTTCAGTGGCTGCACCAGGTCCTCTACGACGCGATATATGTAGGAGAGGTTGGATTCGCCGCTCGTCGTGGACGGAGTGCCGACGCACAGAAGTGATGCGTCAGCACCCTCGAGCGCATCCAGAGGGCGCACCGTGGCGTGAAGCCGCCCGGATGAGACGGATTCGGCGAGGAGGGCATCGAGACCTGGCTCAACGACCGGACTGTGCCCCGCTGAAACGGCCGCAACCTTCAATTCGTCCGGGTCGACACCCCAGACGTCGTGCCCGTTGGCGGCGAGACAGCCCGCCGTGACGGTGCCGACATAGCCGAGTCCGAAGACTGCGACCTTCATGCGGACATGGGGTTCGGTGCGGGTAGCCCGCGGCATGATGGCGCCATATCAAGACGAGCGGCTGGGCGTCCGGGAGATACACGCCGAAGCACCTTTGGTCATGCATCTCTTGCTGGTTGGCCCGCCCTTGGTGGGCAGCGGTCTACGCCGACACGCCTCCTCCGGAATTGGCGATGATGACGGCGCCGGTCGGGCGTGGTCCCGGGAACAGAGTCGTGGAGTGCCGGATGACCCGACGTCCGTACCGTTCGGTCCGACCCTTCGTTCGTGTCAGTAGGCGCTGGCTCGTCGGCCGCTCAACGGTTTGGGAGAGCTGCACGGCGGACTGTCGCGGGACCACCCGGCACGCCGTGCCAATGCAACGGCCGCCAGCTGGGAGTTGACGCCCAGCTTGTGGAGTATCGCCTTGATCTGTGAGCGGACAGTCGAGATCGATACGAATGCCGCGGACGCGATTTCTTCGGCGCAGTGACCCTCCATCAGCTCGGCCAACACGACCTGCTCGCGTTCAGTCAGAATGGCGAACAACTGCAGCACGGGGTCCCGCGACCGCTGGGCAACACCCGTCAAGGCCAATGAGGCTGTTGGCCCTCGTTCGGCCTGCCGCACAGAGCCCATCCGGAGAAGGCGATTGATCGTCCGGAAAAGCTGGTCGAACGGCTCCCTCCCATCGATGAGGGCCGAAGTTCCCGCTCCCGTCCAGGCATTCAGCCGTTCGCCTTCGTCTGCTGCGTCGATGACGCAAATGCGGGAAACCTCTCGACGCAAGTTGCCAATGAGCGCGGATCCGGAAGCGACGTCGAGGTTTCGGACATCCACGATCACGAGATTCGGCCGCCATTCGATCCCGCGTACGATCTCCGGTTCCCGAGGTGCGATGTGCCTGGTGGCAAATCCGTATGCCTCGAGGGCGCTCGCCAGGGCGCCGGCCAACAAATCGCTGCCAGCGACCAGGATCCGAGCGGGAATTCCCGGTGGCCCGGATCGCCTCTCGACCGCGACACTCATGACCTCCACCCACCTCCGGCGCATGGAGCCCACGCTCGACGCCCGGCCGCACGGCAACGAGCGGATGCCACCGTTGACCTGTCCCCGCGTCCCCGCGGTGCTCTCGAAATCATGGTCACCGTGCTACCGCCTCCAAGAAGTGCTGGGAAGGTGACGACCCTGCCGACTCCTGCCGACTTCACCCTCCATCTTCGGGACCATCGTGTCATCGTCGGGCACTGCGGCGAAACAGGTCCGATCGGACTGAAACTCCACAACGTTCACACAACGACCGGCGGCGCGGACAGGCGGCGTCACCTTGCCAGAGCGCACCAGCACCGCGCCCGTGCCCGCTAGAGACGCGCCCGCTAGAGAATCGAGAGGTGTCCACCGCAAACTTCCTCGACGATTAGGTTCCCAAAATGGCTTGTTGCCTGTATAACCCCGGAGCGGGTCGTTGTCCAGATGTTGATATTCCGGTCACGGCCTACCTCGTCGGGACCGGGGTGGTTCTCGGTCCGCCTCGTTCGGCGCCGGCTACACCAGATTTCGGGGCGCCCCCCGGCTCCATCGAGCCGCGGGCAGCACCTGAAAGCACGCGTGACCTTCCGACGCGGGCGGATCGGTGATCACGACGACCGTGGTCTCCGACCCCGTGTTTCTCTCGAGAACCGATCGTGTGGCACGACGGAGAGCAGCCAGAACATGGGCACGACAAAGCTGGGAGAGCTCGTCGAGCCCGCCGACGTGCTGGCGGGGCACGACGACCAAGCCATCGAGCTCAGGCCCGCTGATCACGATGACGTCCCCGTCGATGTGCTCGGGCACGTAGGGGGAATCACTCATCAGATCGTGGTCCACCAACCGCTGCGCAACGGCACAGGTGAGGCACCCCGCTTCCGGGGCCATGTTCCGGTCGGGAGATCGCGACAGCCCATGGTCTTGATCCATGTGATGCCCCCCCCATAGGCGGATTTCGACAGTTTGCACCTGTCGTTACCGGAGCAGCGGCAGGAGATCATGATACGGCAACATCCGCAAAGCCGCTAGGACCCGTCGGGCGACACGCCGCAACGTATCAGGATCGGAACGTTGCCCTCGAAAAGAGGACGCAACGGGAAACGACCATTACCTTTCCGCTTCCGGGTGAATGAGGTGTGCGCAACGCCCAGCTCCGGTCGACGAGCCCTACCCAGTACAGGCCCAGACCCATTCCCGTCGAGCTGTTTCTCAGAGGAATAGGCGAATGCAACGAATGACGCAATCTTACATGTCGGCACGGCGGTAGTTGCGGTCGTGTCATCAGACCTGAGCACCGGCTGGTGGGACTCTTCGGTCGAGCGGACACTGACGCGTCTGCCCAGGCGGCCGGCAGTGACCGACACCGACGCTCCACCCATTGCGCCCGCCCCCCCACAGGTTGAGCGGGACGCCGCTCGCCAGCCGGCGATCATTCGGAAGAGGAGCAGTGGACTGAGACTTCGGCTGCTGATGGTCGATGTCCTCGCCGCTGCCGGGACATGGCTCGTCTTGGGCACGATCAACATGCCGGACACGACGGGAACTCGTCGATGGGGTGCCGCAGTTGCGGCCACCGTCGTGACGCTGGCCGCCATGCAGCTGCTTGGGCTGTACCGATCGCGCCTCTGCGTGCAGCGTGGCCAGGAGATCACTCGGATCATCGTTGCTGTCGCGGCGGGCGCAGTGTGTCTCGAATTGCTACGGGGAGACGCAGGCCGAAGTCATGCTGCGGCCATTGTCGCGGCCGGATCCTGCGTCCTCGCCCTGATCGCCCTGCGCTGGATGTTCATCCAGTGGCTGCGCGCCCAGCGGGCGCAGGGGCGCTACAGCCGGGGACTCGTGATGATCGGGACCAACGACGACGCTGTCGCCGTGTGGACGATGCTGCATTCGCAGCCAGAGCTCGGTTACGAGGTGCGGGGGATCATCGGGAAGCCCCGGCGCCGCACGGACTGGGAACGCCTACCCAGCAGCCGCGCTCTCGCCCGCCTTCCTGACATCGCCAGACAGACTGACGCGACCGGAGTTCTGCTCGTGACCAACGCGCTCTCCGCAGCAGAGGTTCACGAAGTGATCGAGCTCAGCGCGGCCAACGGCCTGCACGTGCAGGTATGGCCGGGCTTCCAGGGGTTGGGCACACGCCGGGTCCGCCGCTTTCCGATGAGTGGCGAGACCTTCCTTTATGTCGAACCGGGACGACGGCCGACATGGCAATTCGCAGCCAAACGAGCCGTCGACGTGCTCGGAGCGGCGTTCGGTTTGCTGATCGCCTCGCCCATCCTTCTGCTGACTTGCATTGCCATCCGACTGGACGACGGAGGCCCTGCCCTGTACCGCCAAGTCAGAGTCGGGTTGAACGAACGACCGTTCGTGGTCTACAAGCTGCGAACCATGACCCTCGACGCCGACATCGGCGTCGACCCAGCCGTGATCAACGAACGCACGGGTGGTCCTCTCTTCAAGGCGGCCCACGATCCAAGGGTTACCAGGGTGGGCACCGTCGTCCGCGCCTTGAGCATCGACGAGATTCCCCAGCTCTTCAACGTTCTCGCCGGGACGATGAGCCTGGTGGGACCCCGTCCCGCCCTGCCTCACGAGGTTGCCCAATTCGAAAAGGAACTACTGCGTCGGCACAGCGTCAAACCAGGCATTACCGGGCTCTGGCAGCTCGAAGCACGAGACAACCCCTCGTTCCACGCCTATCGCAGGCTCGACCTGTTGTATGTCGACAACTGGTCGTTCGGCCTGGATCTCTTCATCCTCCTGGCGACCGTGCCGATGGTGATCACACACGCTCTCAACCACTGCCGGCGAGAGCGGGGACCCGAACAGGCGGCGTCCGAGGCCCGATAGGCGCCCCAGTCCCCGGTCCGGTGCCCAGGCCGCCTGCGACGAGCAGCTCTCGCCCGCCCCTCCCGTCATGTCGGCTCTGGTCGCCAGCGGCGTTCGGGGCGCAACGAGTGGCGAGGCCCCCGGGGAGCCGACGGCGGTGCCGTTTGCCCGTGCGAGCCGCCGTTGTTGCCCAAGAAATGACCATCGTTCCCCAAAACAGGGGATGACGAGTCCCTATTTGTTCGGGACGATGCATCACACACAACCAGTCGGGGTTGCAGTGCCGGCCGGTTGAGCGGAGCGACGGGTCGAGGGGATCCCTGGCGAGGGATCAGGAGGCGGTTCTAGTGACGATCAACCAACCCAGAGTGGAGGCTCGCCACAGGAGTTCACGGGGATATGCGGCAAAATCGTCAGCAGACGATGCAGAGCTCATTGAGGTTGTGGCACAAGCTCGAGCCGGGGCGAATGGGGCCTGGGAGGCCCTGATCGAGCGGTTCGGAGGATTGGTGGCGGCAATCGCCAGGCGGTGCCGGTTGAGTGACGCCGACGTGGCGGAGGTGTCGCAAACGACCTGGCTGCGCCTGGTGGAGAACCTGGACCGCATCGAACAGCCCGAGCGTCTCGGTGCGTGGCTGGCGACCACCTCGCGGCGCGAGAGCCTGAGGATCGCCACACGTCGCGCTCTGGTTTCTCCGAGCGAGGCGGTCTACCTCATGGCCGACGACGAGGCCGATCCCCTCGATGCCTCCCTCTTGAGGGAGGAGCAGGCGCTGGTGATAAGGGCGGCAACCGAACGGCTGCCGCCGCATTGCCAGCGTCTCCTTGGCGTGTTGATGGGGGACGACGATCTCCCGTACAAGATGATCGCCGAGCAGCTGAACATGCCGATTGGGAGCATCGGGCCGACGAGGGGCCGCTGTCTCGAACACCTCCGCCAGATATTGGCCGAGATGGAGCTGAGCCAGATTCCCGTTCACGGTTAGCAGGCGCGGATGTCGGTTGTCCGACGCAGCGAATCATCGTTGTCCGAAGGGGCACCATCAGGGGCGGTGGTTCGATGGCTGCATGCAGCAGGGCGGAGCCGTGGTGCTGATGCGCCATCACGCGCGCAGAGCCTCCGCGTCCACCCATCTGCCGCCCGAACCCTCGACTGCGGGATAGGCCCTCCTGACCTCGGTCAGCAGGTCCGGCACGAACAGGAGCACGGCCTGCGGGGGTTGCAGGGCGAGATCCGCGGGGCCGATGATCGGAATGTCCGTTCCCGGCATGCGGAGCCCGTGTTTGGCTGGCGAGGTGTCGACAATTCCAGGCAGCAGTCCTCGATCCACCCCGGCACCACAGAGGAGTGCGACTGCGCGGGAAGCGGCGCCGTAGCCGAGCACGCTTCTTCCCGCGACTCGCTGCGCGAGGAGCCACTCGCGCAATCCCCGGGCGTGGGCTTTCGCATGATCCTGCAGGCTTTCGACAACCGCAGGGTCGCGAACTCCCAGTTGGGCGTCTTCGGCCAGGAGTGCGTGCACTGAGCCGTCGGGCGCTACGCCTGCCTCATGCTCCCGGCAGGCCGCCAGCAGCACCGTGCCACCGTAGAGGTCGAAGAGCCACGCAGCCCGAGCACAGAAGCCGTTGGCTTCCAGCATGCCCACCAGAGCGCTCGTCGAGTAGTACGCGAAGTGCCCGTGCCGGAGCGCGTTCCACTGGCCCAGGCTGACGATCGTGTTCAGCGAGTGGTACTGCAGCAAGAGGGTGCCCCCGGGGGCGACCTGGGCCGCCCGCCTCCAAAGGGCCGCACGCTGATCCGCGTCGTGCATCATGCCGAAAGAGTCGATCACGAGGTCTGCAGGCCCGCCGTCGGTCACCGGGGCGACGCCTCGGTCGGCCAGCAGGCCCAGCCACGAGCCGCCATGGGGACTGGGGAACTCGGTTGCCCGGCTCCGGCCTGCGAGCCACCCCGCTCCGGCGAGGCGTTCCACGGCCTCGGCGGCCTGTGCGACGAGCGCATCGGGCTCAACGCCTCGCGGCTCCTCGGCGGCGATGGGTTCGCCGACCAGCTGCGCCAGGCCGCATGACGAGCACAGCCACATCTGTAGCGGATAGCCGGGGTCGGGGCCTGGGTCGTCGGACCCGGGAAAATGGTCGCAGGCCGGCAGTTTGCCCAGGTCGAGCACCAAATGACCAGATCGCCCAGAGCACGAGCGACAGGCCGGACCACTCGCCACGGCCTCCTCTCGACCGGTGCGCCGGCCGGACTGCCCTCGCGTCGCCGCACCTGCGTCAGCCATAGGGACGCCCATCCACCTCGAACAGAGCGACTCCTCGTACGGGTGATACCGGGCGGAAGTGAAGTGTGGGACCGGGGGTGCCCCCCGAGCGTCGCCACGCCCCCGCCAGCCGATACGCCAACGGCTGAACCTCTCCTCTTGGGCCCGCGCCCCGCGTATCAAGGAGCAGGTCCGCATCTCTTTTCCTTCGTTCGCTACCGGTCAGATCGAGGCCTCATGTCGTCCCAGTGTTTCTGCCGCTTATGCGGAGCGCGCCTCACCCACACGTTTGTCGATCTGGGCATGTCCCCGCTGTGCGAAAGCTACGTCGCGGCGGACGCGCTCGACCAACCCGAGATCTTCTACCCCTTGCACGTGCGTCAGTGCTCGTCCTGCCTCCTTGTGCAGCTGCCGGCGTACGTATCGGGTGAGGAGATCTTCTCTGACTACGCATACTTCTCGTCGTACTCGGACTCATGGGTGGCCCACGCCAAGAGGTTCGCGGACACCATGATCGACAAGCTCGGTCTTGGAGCGGACGGACTGGTGACCGAGGTGGCAAGCAATGACGGGTACCTCCTGCAGCACTTCATGGCACGCGGTATCCCCGTCCTGGGTGTCGAGCCGGCGAAGAACGTGGCCGAGGTGGCCCAATCGCTCGGTATACCCACGGTGGTGCAGTTCCTGGGAGCGACGACCGGTAGCGATATCGCCGACCACCGAGGGCGAGCCGATCTGGTCGTCGCCAACAACGTCTTCGCGCACGTTCCCGACATCCGGGACTTCGCCGTGGGTCTACGTGCACTCGTGAAGGACACCGGTGTGGTCACGCTCGAGTTCCCCCACCTCCTTCGCCTGATGCAGCGGCGTCAATTCGACACGATCTATCACGAGCACTACTCGTACCTCTCGCTCCTCACCGCCTCCCGAGCACTTGCCACTGCGGGCCTGCGGGTGGTCGATGTGGAAGAGCTCGACACCCATGGGGGCTCGCTCCGCGTCTATGCGCGTCCTGAGGAGTACCCGGGCGAGCCCACCGAACGAGTGAAAGCAATTCTCGACGAGGAAGACCTCACCGGTTTGCACACACTCTCCGGCCATGCCGGATTTGCAGGGGAGGTCCTGAAGATCAAGAGCGACCTCCTTGGCTTCTTGATCAGCGCGGCGAACGAGGGTCGGTCAGTGGCCGGCTACGGCGCACCCGGCAAGGGCAATACCCTCCTCAATCATTGCGGCATTCGCGAGGACCTTCTTCAGTACACAGTGGACCGCAGTCCCTTCAAGCAAGGGAAGTTCCTACCGGGTACGCATATCCCCATTCATGCGCCTGATCGTCTGGCCGAGACTCGACCGGACTACATCCTTGTCCTGCCCTGGAACCTGAAGGACGAAATCAGTCAGCAGCTCGCCTATGTCCGCTCGTGGGAAGCCCGACTGGTATTCCCAATTCCGGAGCTCGACATCGTTTGAGGGAGGTGTGAGTCGTGAAGGTGGTTCTCTTCTGCGGTGGGCTCGGGATGCGGATGCGTGATGGTGTCACGACCGGGCCCAAGCCCATGGCCCTGGTCGGAGAGCGCCCGCTGCTGTGGCACGTGATGCGCTACTACGCTCATTTCGGGCACACGGATTTCGTTCTCTGTCTCGGATATGGCGCATCTGCCGTGAAGGATTTCTTCCTCAACTATGACGAGACCCGCTCCAACGACTTCGTACTGGAGGGGGGCGCCCGAGACCTGACGCTGTTCCGGACCGACATATCCGACTGGCGGATCACCTTCGTGGATACCGGTTTGAATTCGCCCATCGGAGAGCGGTTGCGCCGAGTCCGGCGCCATCTCGATGACGAACCCATGTTCATGGCGAACTACGCAGATGTCCTCACAGACGCCCCGCTGCCGGACATGATCGAGCGCTTCACCGCGAGCAACGCGGTGGCGAGTCTGTTGGCCGTCCCGCCCCAATCCTCCCACCACGCCGTGGATATCGGCGATGACGGCCTTATCCTCGGTGTGACGCCAATGCGCGATCTGCGTCATTGGGAAAACGGTGGCTACTTCGTATTCCGCCCGGAGATCTTCGACGAGCTCGGCGAGGACGAAGATCTCGTCGAGGACGCGCTCGTCCGGCTGGTTCGTCGAGGTCGGGTCATTGCCTACCCGTACAAGGGGTACTGGTCGCCCGCGGACACCGTCAAGGAGCGGATACAGCTCGACGAGCGGTACCAGCGCGCCGACTGCCCGTGGATGATCTGGGACCCCGAGCGCGTGGGGCTCGACGCCTCTGCCGGTCCCGTTCCCGCTCAGAGCGCTTTGTCGGCATCCCTCCCCGTGGAGCGCTGACCTCGGTCGTGCTTCCCCTGCATCTCAAGCTGCCGGACGAACGACCCTTGTCCGTGTTGGCCATCGGCGCCCACCCCGATGATATCGAGATCGGGGCCGGAGGAACTCTGCTCACCCTCGCCGAGAGCCGGCCGGGTCTGCGCGCTCGCTATGTGGTTCTCACCGGAGCTGAGGAACGCCATGCCGAGGCCCGCAACGCTGCTGCCGCCTTCCTTCCCGGAGCCGACCTGACCGTCGAGCTGCACTCCCTGCCGGAAGGCCGGCTTCCTGCGGTGTGGGATCGCGTGAAGGACATCCTGGAGGAGGTGGCGTACACGTGGGCGCCCGACCTCATCCTCGCACCTTCTTGCGACGATGCCCATCAGGATCACCGGACGATCGGCGAGGTGGTGCCGACGGTGTTTCGAAATCAACTCTCCTTGTCGTACGAGATTCCGAAGTGGGACGGCGATCTCGGACGCCCGTCGGTCTACTTTCCGCTCACGTCCGACGTGGCGCACCGCAAGGTCGAGCAACTGCACAAGTGCTTCCCCTCCCAGGCCGGCCGCGACTGGTGGGACGACGAGGTCTTCCTGGGGTTGGCCCGGCTTCGCGGCATGGAGTCCCGAGCGCCCTACTCGGAGGGCTTCAGCTGCACGAAGTCCGTGATCGCGCTGTCGCTCTCGCACAATCCGTGGGAAGGACAAGGTGATGTGAGCGTCGTCGCCGCGGGAGCGTTCGGAGCATGACCCTCTTCGTCGACCCCGGCGTACCAGCTCCGCTCCTACGGCAGAGCATCTACGACGGGGACCTGGTCGTCTTCACGAACCTGCCATCGGTCACGCGGTTCGTCGACTACACGCGGGAGCAGCTCGCCGAACTTTTCAGCCCCTACGACCCGGAGTGTGCGCACGAGCACATTGAGAAGGCGGAGATGGCGCAGCTGCTCGGCTCCTGGAAGCCACGGTTCATTCATTCTCCCAGGTCGAAGGACTTGGTCTGCAGCATCATCCGGGAAGCCGGTTTCAGCTCCGAAGGGACACACTATGACGTGCCCAAGCCTCGCACGTCCTTTCCCGTGGGTCACCTGAACACAGGGATTGCCTACGCCTTTCCGTGGCACAGGGACGTCTGGTACGGGGCACCCGCGCAGCAGATCAACTGGTGGCTTCCAGTGTTCGCCGTTCGTGACGACAATTCCATGCGTTTCGATCTCCAGAAATTTGATCGAGCCGTCACGAACAGCTCCAGTGAGTTCGACTACTACCGGAACAACACCGCTCGCCTGAAGACGGCTTCCCAAATTTCGGACGAACGGCAGGTTCGACCTGCAGCCTTGAACCACACGCCGGTCGACGAGCTCGTGGTGATTCCCGCACCGGGGGCGGTGATGCTGTTCTCGGGGGCTCAGCTGCATGCATCAATCCCGAACACCTCGGGCAGAGCCCGCTTCAGCGTCGATTTCCGGACGGTCGACGTGGCCGAGCTGTCCGCGGGCCGCGGTGCCCCACTGGTGGACACCGACTGCACGGGAACCGCCATTCGGGACTTCCGCAGGGTGGCAGACGGCGCAGCGTTCGACGAGGACTTCGTCATCGGACTGTTCGGGATACCTCCCAGCGGATCCACGCTTGTGTTCGCGCAGCCTGCTGAAGAGGATCTTCGTGTCTGAGAGCCACGACACCGGGCCGCGTCGGCTCACGGCCGTGGTGGCCGGCCGGGAAAGGGAGTCCGCGTGATCGAAGGCACTTGCGGGCGTGCTCACCGAAGGGGATGCTCGAGGTGAGGGTCGATGCTGTTCCCAGAATTGCTGGTGCGATGATGTTCGTTCCGACGCCACATACCGACGAACGCGGGTTCTTTTGCCGCACCTTCGACATTGATGTCGTGCGCGCGGCCGGCATCGATCCCTCCAGCTTCACTCAGGACAGCGTGTCGCGGTCTTCGCGGGGCGTGGTGCGGGGTCTGCATGTACGGGGCGGCGACGGGGAGGCGAAGTTGGTCCGTTGCTCGTATGGCGTTATTTTCGACGTCATCGTCGACCTGCGGCCGTCGTCACCCACGTACGGCAACTGGGAGAGCTTCGAGCTTCGTGGCGACACGCAGGCGTCCCTCTACGTTCCGGCGGGGTGTGCGCACGGATTTCAGGCTCTCACGGAGCCGGCGGACGTCTCCTATCGCATCGACCGCCCCCACGACCCAACGGAGGACGTCTCTATCGCATTCGACGATCCCGCTCTGGCCATTTCGTGGCCACTCCCGGTGACGGCGATGTCGCAGCGCGACCGGCTCGCACCGCCGCTCTCGGCCGTGGCGCAGCCGCTCTGACGTTCGTCAGGCGCCAGGGACCGGTTGCGCGGCGGGCTGGCGCCGCAGCATCTCGTCGATGAGGCCCGCGGAGAGCAGTTCTTGAATCCGCCGAAGTCGAACATAGGTCGACGAGGTGAAGTCGTCCTGCGTGAAGTCGTAGTCGGTGTACGCCTGGACCAGCTCGTCCACCCCTGCAGGCACGTGCCAACGAAGAGTGAGCTCCGGAAAGGTTTCAGCCAGCTTCGAGAAGTCGACGCGATAGTCACGCAGATCCGGCCCGGCGTCGGCGGCGAGCGACACGGTCGACCCGGGGACCGCCTCCCGGACCATCTCTGCGATGTCACGAACTTGCACGTTGTCCTCCGCGCGCCCGACGTTGAACGCCTCGTCGTGCACGACCTCGCGCGGCGCCTCGAGCACGGCCAGGAACGAGCGGGAGATGTCCTCCACGTGCACCAATGGTCGCCAGGGCGACCCGTCACTCTCGAGGGAAACCCGGCCCGTCGTCATCGCCACGGCAGTCAAGTTGTTCACGACGATATCGAGGCGCAGCCGTGGCGAGAATCCGTATGCGGTGGCGTTGCGGAGATAGGTGGGACTGAACGAATCGTCGGCGAGGTGAGAGAGCCCACGTTCGGCCAAGACCTTCGTCTCTCCGTACGGAGTGACCGGGAACAGCTCCGCTTCCTCGGTAACGGCGTCCGAGCCGGCAGCACCGTAGAGGCTGCACGACGACGCGAACAAGAAGCGTCCCACGCCGGCCTTCTTGGCCGCCTCGCCGAGACGCAGAGTCCCTTCGAGGTTGATGGAGTAGGTCGCTGAAGGGTTCAGGTGGCCGACCGGGTCGTTGGACAGGGCGGCCAGGCACACCACGGCGTCGTAGCCGGCGCAGTGCCGGGGCTCGACGTCCCTCATGTCGATCCTGGGGCGAAGCCCGATGTCCTCCGGTCCCGGGCCGAGATCGCAACCTTCGTAGAGGCCCAGGTCGAGACCTTCCACCGTGTGCCCGGCGGCCCGCAAGAACGGAACGAGGACAGCCCCGATGTAGCCGCGATCACCTGCGACGAGAACCTTCAATGCGAGTAGCCCCTTGCGATCATCTCGAGGTCGGACGAGCAGCACCGCCGCCCGCTGACAATTGGAGTGCAATGAGGCGCCGTTGATACGCGGTGGCTACGGGGCGGTGCTGGCGCAGGGAGTGGTGGACCTCACGTTGCCCGCCAAGTGGTACAGAGTTGCGTGGCGGATAATGGAGAGGTGCCGAACTACGAAAAGTCCGCGGGCAGCGGGCGGCGGGGTCCGCTTCGGGGCACGAAACTGGTGGAGATTGCAATCCCCACTTGCCTGGTGCTCGTCATCTCCATCCCGGTGATGATCGTGGAGGAAGATTGGCATGGCCGCCCGATGATCGACCAGGGGACTCACCTCTGGATACTTCCGGCGATCCTCGTGGCGGCGGCCTTTCTCTTCGGCGGTGCGCTCGCCGGGTTCCGCTGTCCGTCCAGTGCCGTGGCTCATGCGGTCGTTGCGGGAACCGTCGCCCTGGCCGTGCTGGTTCTCGGCGCGATGTACCGCAGGCTCTGGTTCGCACACGAGAGCGTCCCGCACCCAGTCATTCGCCTCTGGTGCCTCGCAATCGTGGGCGCCTTCATACTGAGCGTGATCGGCTCGTTGTTCGGTCGCCGGTTGGGGGCCGAAAGGTTCTAGCCGTGCTCGAGACTCACCGGTCGTCGAGACGCCCGACGGCGCGAAACCACTCGAGGGTGCGCCCGAGACCCTCGTCGAGGCTGATGGGGTCGTAGCCCAACCGCTTGTACGTCTTCGTTTCGGTGAGGCTCTTCCGCGGCGTACTCTTGCGCGCCGCCTTCTTCGCGATGGCCACCAGCGTCGGCCCGAAGACCTGCTCCACTTCGGGGTCGTCGGACGGCTCGATGTCCTCGACTACGCGGTCGAGACCTGCCAGCCGGCACATGCGCGTCGCCGCGTTGGCGATGCTGACGATGTCCTCGGGCCGGCCGTCGAGCATGTACCGCTCCCCCGCCACCCCCTTGTCGAGGGCCAGGATGCAGCCCCGGGCGATGTCGTCGGCGAAGACCCAGCTGACCGGGAATTTCAGATAGCGCTCAATGCGACCGCGGGCCGCCGAGAGCAGCACCCGGTTGAAGCTCGTCGTGCCGAGCGCGTTGCTCACCACGGGCGACGGGCCGAAGATCGCTCCCGGATGCGTGCTCACGACATCCCGGCCCGCCGCGGCGCGGGACATGGCGTCGATGAAGGCCGCCATCTTGGTGATCGTGTAGGGGTCCGAGCTCGGCTCTTTGGTGACCGGAGCGTCCTCGCGGTCGAGTCCCCCGTCGGTGTCGAAGAACGTCCCCGTGCTCACCGCGACCACTCGTCCCAGGCCGACGGCCTCCGCCGCGTCGAGCACGTTCTTGGTGCCGCCGATGTTGACCGCCTCGAAGGCGGCCAGGTTCTGACTGGCGCCGCCCAGGAGCGCGGCACAGTGGATCGCCGCATCGCTGCCCGTGGCCGCCCGCAGCACCGCGTCGGGATCGGTCACGTCGCCCGTGACGATCTCGACACCGAGCGCGGCGAGCGGCGCCGTGTCCGCGGTGTCCCGGGCCAGCGCACGCACTGCGTCGCCCCTCTCTGTCAACAGCTTGCAGATGTTGGCGCCGGCGAGCCCGGTGGCTCCGGTCACCAGGACCGTCTGCGTCATGCAGTCGCGTGGAGGGAAGGATCGGCGATCGCCGAGTCGACCTGATCGGCGCTGTAGGGGATGACCGGGGCGCCCTGGCCGAACAGGTCCAGCGTGTGGAGGAAGCGGTGGAGGCCCATGGAGTTGGCGCAGGCGAACCCGAGCTCCACGATCTGTGCGGCGGTGAAGACCTCGCCCAGCTTCCGGTAGACCTCGTCGTCGATGGCGTGGTGGTCGGCCGAGAGCAGATCGAGGAACTCCACGGCCAAGCGCTCCTGGTCGGTCAGGTCGGAATGGCCAGGCGCGATGAGACAGGCGACGTCCTCGTCCGAGATCGAGTCGTGCTTCCTCGACTGCATGCACGGCTGGCACTCGCCGAGTTGGGCGCTGCGGATCCGCAGCAGCTCCAGGATCCTGCCGCCGAGGAGCGACTGCTGCCCCCAGGCGTGGCGGGCGGCATCGGTCATCAGGATCTGCGACGTCTTGTACGCGAAGATCTGCAGGGGGATCGGGGTCGCATAGGTGCCGTCCGCCACCCCTTCCTCGATGATCCGCCGTGGCTCCGGCGCCAGCGCCTCCAGCGGAATCGGCTCGATCCTCGGCATGCACACCCCCAGGCTCTCCCGGCACGGCCGGTGTCGATCTGCTCCTGCAGCGACGGCCCTACTGTACTGTCACCCCGTGCCCATCGACCCCTCCGCCATCCTGCTCACCGACCGCGTGGCCGTCGTGACCGGGGGCGGCTCCGGGATCGGCCGGGGCATCGCCCGGGGGTTCGCCGCCCTCGGGGCCAGGGTCGCCATCTGGGAGCGTCACGCGGACACGGCGGCGGCGGCGGCCGAAGAGGTCGGCGGCATCGGCATCACCATCGACGTCCGCGAGTCGGCCGAGGTGGACCTGGCCCTCGAGCAGACCGTGGCCGAACTGGGACAGGTGAGCATCCTGGTGAACAACGCCGGCGGTGTCTTCTCCTCCCCGCTCCTCGAGACCTCCGAGAACGGCTGGGACGCCCTCTACCGTTCCAACCTCAAGCACGTCATATTGTGCACGCAGCGGGTCGCCCGCGGGATGGTCGCGCACGGGATCGAGGGGAGCATCATCAGCGTGACCTCCATCGAAGGGGTGCGTGCTGCGCCCGGGTATGCCGCCTACGCCGCCGCGAAGGCAGGCGTGATCAACTACACCAAGACCGCCGCCCTGGAGCTGGCACCGCACGGCATCCGGGTGAACGCGCTGGCCCCGGACATCACCATGACCGAGGGCCTCGCCGCCGTGGCTCCCCCCGGGGGCGAGGAGCGCCTCGGCTTCACGGTGCCGATGGGCCGGGCCGGCCACGTGGACGAGATGGCGGGCGCAGCGGTGTTCCTCGCCAGCGAGCTCTCCAGCTACGTCACCGGTCAGACCATTCACGTCGACGGCGGGACCCACGCCGCGAGCGGGTGGTACCACCATCCCGAGACGGGCGAGTACGTCCTCGGGCCGAGGTAGCCGGGGATCGCGCTCAGTCGTCCCCGCCGAGCCCGACGTGGGCCGACATCCCCCCGTCGACGGCGATCATCTGGCCTGTGATGTAGCGGGACTCGTCCGAGGCCAGGAACACGACGACGCCGGCGATGTCGTCGGGCTGCCCCACGTACGGGGTCAACGTCGCCTTGCCGAGCCCGGCCAGCATTTTGGCGTCCAGGTGGGAGCGCACGGCATCGGTGATCACGAGGCCGGGCAGGATCGTGTTGACCCTGATCCCCTGCTTCCCGTGGCTGGTGGCCACGTACATCGTGAGTGCGTTCACCCCCGCCTTCGAGACCCCGTAGGCGGTCCGGGTGCGATCACCCTTGAGGGACGCACCCGACGACATGTTGATGATGGACCCACCGCCGCCCCGCACCATGACGGGGACGGCGTGCTTGCAGGTGAGCATCTGGCTCCGCAGGTTCACGGCCATGGTGCGCTCCCAGACATCGAGCGACAGGTCGGGCACCGCGGTGTCCCGGGTCAGGAAGTCCGAGTCCGTGAGCGCCGCATTGTTGTGGAGCACGTCGAGACGGCCGAACCGGGACAGGGCGAAGGCGACTGCGGCTGCGACCTCGGTCTCCTCGGACAGGTCGGCCCGGAATGTGGCGGCGGCACCACCGGCGGCGGCGATGGCCTCCACCACGCGTGCCGCCGCCGCCTCGTCGACGTCGACCACGACGACCGAGGCGCCCTCCCGGGCCAGGGCACGGGCCGACGCTCCTCCGATGCCACCGCCGCCGCCGGTGACGACGGCGACCCTGTCGATGAGACGTCCCATGATGTCCTCGTTCTTCCTACGGCCTTCTGGTGCCCGACCCTACGGGCGCTCGATGATCATCCCCTGGAACGGTGCCAGCCGCAGCGGTCCCGGCACGACCTCGTGCGCCCGGGCACGTCGGGTGCAGACCCTGACCGTGCCGTCCACACCGTCCAGCCCGGCCTCGCCGGGGGACATGTTGAGGACCACGACATGGTGAGGGCCGCGCGCCCAGGCCCAGACCCCCTCGGGTGCGGGAAGCGACACGTAGTCACCCCCGCTGAACTCCGGGCGCGCCCGCCGGAAGGCGATCAGTTCCCGGCAGAGTGCCAGGACCGAGTCCGGATCCTCCCGCTGCGCCGTCACGTTGGCGGCCGCCACGTCACCGAGCGGGAGCCACGGTCGCCCCGCGCCGGTGAAACCCCCGCCGGGCGTGTCGCTCCACTGCATCGGGGTCCGGCCCGCATCGCGCCCCTCGTAGTACGGGTAGAAGCGCACCCCCAGGGGATCCCGCAGATCATCGCGGGCCACGGCGACATTCGGCATGCCGATCTCGTCGCCCTGGTAGAGCACCGGCGTGCCACGCAGGCTGAACAGCATGAGGAGGGCCAGGCGGACCCGGCGCGGATCGTCCTCGGCCCAGCGGGTCGGGAAGCGGAACATGTCGTGGTTGGAGCCCGTCCAGGCTGGCCACGCGCCCGGCGGGAGCGTCGCCTCGGTCTCTTCCACGACGGCCCGCATTCCGGGCGCGTTGAAGGTTGCGTTGATGAAGTCGAAATTGAAGGCCAGCCCGAGCTCGTCCGCTCCGTCGCCGTAGTAGGCGGCCAGCGCGTCCACGGGGACCGGCGTCTCTCCGATCAGCAGCCGGGGCTCGTCGTAGCCGTCAGCCAGACGCCGCCAACGGCGGATCACTTCGTGCACCTCGGGGCGGTTGGCGTTGTACACGCTGCGCTGCCCGAACATCTGGGTCTCGAAGTCGTCCTCCTCGGTGGCCGGCGGGTTGTCCCGGAGCTCGGCGTCCTTGATGATGATGTTGCAGACGTCGATACGGAACCCGGCGACGCCTCGGTCGGACCAGAAGCGGAAGATGCCGTCGAACGTGACGCGGACGTCCTCGTTCCACCAGTTGAGGTCCGGTTGCTCCTGTAGGTGGTTGTGGAGGTAGTACTGGCCCGTCAGCTCGTCGAACGTCCACCCCGGCCCGCCGAAGCTGCTGACCCAGTTGTTCGGTGGCTCCCCACCCTCCTTGCCGTCGGCCCAGACGTACCAGTCCCGACGGGCCGCCCGGCGCGACGACCGGGCGTCGAGGAACCACGGGTGCTGGTCACTGGTGTGGTTGGGCACGATGTCCATGAGGACACGGATGTCTCGCCTCCCCGCCTCCGCGACGAGGCGGTCGAAGTCGTCGAGCGTGCCGAACTCGGGCGCGACGGCGCAGAAGTCGGAGACGTCGTAGCCCCAGTCCGCATTGGGGGACACGGTGACGGGCGAGAGCCAGATGCCGTCGACGCCGAGCCAGGCCAGGTGGTCCAGGTGCTCGATGATGCCCGGGATGTCGCCCACGCCGTCCGCGTTGGAGTCGGCGAAGGACCGCGGATAGATCTGATACAGGACACCCGTCTTCCACCACGGGCCGGCGGCGGGACCCACGCCTAGGTCGTCAGTGCTCCGGACGCCGCGTTGCGCCAGGGCGAGAGGTCGAGCAGCGGGTAGCGGGCGGCCACGCCGGCCAGCGTCTCCGCGGTCCAGTACGGGTGCCCCGGCGGGGGGAACCCCAGCACGGTCAGCTGCCGCTCGTTCGTGCGCTGCACGAAGCGGTGCCACGAGAGGTCCTCGCCGGCATTGGGCAACCCGAACGAGCCCAGCCAATCTGTGGCGGCCGGCTTGTAGGACACGTGCAGCATGAACCGCGCCGCCCCCGGTGCCGTCATGCGCACGCCGCGGTGGTAGACGTCCGGGCGGTAGGCCAGGACGGAGCCGGCGGGGCCCGACGCAGGGACCTCTGCCGCGTAGAGGTCGGCGTACTCCTCGGGGCTCAGGTACGTCCGCTCCACCGGGATGCCGGCTGTCAGCTGGCGTGACACGACCCGGGTGGCTGCCGTCTCGGGAGTCACGTCGCTCAGGTACACGAACATCTCGAGTTGCTGGTACCCCGGCTCGTGGCGGGGCACCACCAGGGTGTGGTTGGCGTAGTCGACGTGGAGGAGCTGCTCGTCGCTGGCCGCCGCCTCGGAGTACTTGGCACTCAGCATGGCCTGGTACATCCGCGGGTCGGTGATCCCGAGTAGCTGCTCGGCCAGGTCGATGATGCGGTCATGCACGACCAGGTCGTTGAGCGCCTCGTCGTCGAAGGGGAAGCGTGGCATGACGCGGTGTGAGTCCACCCGGAAGGGCTCGTTGCGGGCCGGGTCCGCGTCGGCCGCGAACTCCTCCGCCGTGGGGAACAGCGACGGCAACACCGCCTGGGCCGCCTCGATGGCATCAGGAGGCAGAAGGCCCTGGAGGAGGCACCACCCGTCGTCCTCCCACCGGGCCCGCTCCTCCTTCTCGATGACGCCCATCAGCCGGTCACGCCCCTCAGCCGACCCCGGGCAGCGGCTTCCACGTCTGCACTTGGTGCCAGCAGACCCCCTGGGGCGGGAGGTTGCCGAGCGGCAGGTGGCACATGGCGGTCGGCGGATGGTTGTCGTGCAGGCTGACCACCTGGTACTTGACCGGTCCGTAGAACTTGTCCGGCCCGTAGCTCAGGACCGGCGAGTAGCCCCCGTTGAAGCCGGTGATCCTCGACATCGCCTCGACGAAGGTGCGCCGGTTCAGGTCCTTTCCGGCCATGGTGGCGGCCTGGGCGAAGAGGTGGATCTCCTGGCACCAACCCTGGACCGGGCCCTGCTCTTCGATGTCGTCGTTCATGTTCCCCTTGGGGACCTCCGGGTAAGCCTTGTGCCAGATGTCCCAGCAGTCCCGCACGCCGGGGTCGTACCCTCCATCGGCCTGCGGGCGGTCGTCGTCCACGCCGCCCAGCGTCTCGGTCGTCACGCCTTCCTGACCGTTGAGCGCCTTGTCGTAGGGGACCGGGATCAGGCCCAGGGCAGATTCGATGGACTCCTCGTAGTCGGACAGCAACAGGCGCGGGAAGTATTCCTGGCTGGTCTGGGCGGACAGGATGGGGAAGAAGGCGTTGAACGGCAGCAGCGGGATCACCGAAGTCACGCCGGCCGCCTTGAACCGATCGACCGCCAGTGGCGCCGCGCTGCCGGTGGCCGCCGACTCGCTCGGCTCGGACGGGATCGTGACGACGATCGGGGTGACGCCGATCTTCTTGAGGTCGGGCAGGAGATACTGCTTCAACGCCAGCTGGTCGCTCGGGCGGTCCCCGGCCAGCACACCCACCTTGCGGGAACCTCCGAGCAGGCCGCTGCTGTGCCCCCACGAGACCGTCGCCTGCAAGATGGCGGCGTCATCCGTGCCGGTCCACCACAGGTAGGGTGATCCCTCCGTCGTCCAGTTGGACACGGTGGTCCACTGACTGAGCATCGGGGTGTGGCCCTCCTGGGTGACGCACAGCTCGTTGTCGCCGGTGTAGGTGCCCACGCCGTCGAGCACGGCGAAGATCGGCTGGCTCCCCTGGGTCCAGTCCTTGCACAGGGCGCGCATGGAGGACTCGCTGGCCGGGTCGAAGTAGGAGATGATCGGGTTGATCGTGCGGCCGTCGATGCCGCCGGACCGGTTGATCTGGCCGACGAACAGGTCGATGGCCTTCACCTGCTCGGTGTACTCGACGTCGCCGGCGAAGCCGTAGGTGCTGGCGAGCGCCTGGAGGTTCACCACCGGGAACGCCACGTTGATGGAGTGCGCGGTCACCCCCCGCGCGCTCGTGCTCGCCTGGGTCACCGGGGTGATCCCCGAGGAGGCGCCTGCGGCGCCCAACGGCAGGCAACCGGCGACCGCCACCAACGCCGCGCCGAGCGTGACGAGCGCCGTGGCGCGGGTGCTCCGTCTCCGCCGTCGCGGTGCCCTCGTCGTCATGCGTGCCTCCCCCGGATCCCCGATGCGGCGGAAGCTTGCCATATCGGCCGCGTGAAGGGGGCTCGGCGCGTATGCCCCGGGGACCATCCGGGTGCTAGCACGAGAGGCGGCGGCGGGGTACCCACCTTGGTGGCGCCCGGCCGCTCCGCGACACTTGGATGGGAGCGGCCGGGCCGCGGGGGTCGTGCGGTCCCACGAGGCGCTCTGGAGCACGAGGAGGAGGGTCGGGTTGATCCGAGCGGTGGTGCGCGAGTCCTCCTACCGGTTCCGGGCCACCTTCCGGCGCCGCTGGGCCGGGTACCTCACGCTCGTCGTGCTCATCGGCCTGGTGGGAGGCGTCGCCCTGGCGGCCGTGGCCGGGGCACGGCGCACGCAGTCCTCGTTCCCCACCTACCTGGCGAGCACCCATCCGTCGGACGTGCAGATGTTCACGGAGTTCGATCCCATCACGAACACGGGGTACTCGGAGAAGGTGACCCAGGCCGTGGCGCGGGTCCACTACGTGAGGCAAGCCGTCGACGTCATCGGCTTCGACGGCACCCTGCAGTTCCTGGGGCACAGCCGTTCGGCCGGCATCGCGGGCGAGGCACCGCCCGCCCTCGAGGGCAGCACCAACGCCGACGGTGGTGAGTATTTCTCCACGGACCGTGCCACCGTGGTGCAGGGCCGGATGGCGGACCCCGGACGCATGGACGAGATCGTCATGTCGTCGGGGGCCGCCGCACACTTCGGGCTCCGCCTCGGGTCCACCCTGCGCGCGGCCTTCTTCACCGACGCCCAGGTGAGCGAGCCGAACTTCGCCGGTTACCCCAAGGACACGCCCTACCTCATCGTCCCGTTCAAGCTCGTCGGCATCGTCGAGTGGAGCCCCCAGGTCGTCCAGGACGACGACGCCGCGCTCGGCAACCAGCTCGCGGTCGTCACCCCCGCGCTGACCCGGCGGCTCGCGACGTGCTGTGCCTACTACTCCTACGTCTCGCTCCACCTCGACGGCGGGACGGCCCACGAGGCCGCCGTGGAATCCGCCATCGACAAGGTCATCCCCAACCTCGGCCCGGCCGGGGGATCCTCCACCTGGGCCCCCTACGTCGCCAAGGCCGAGCGCGCCATCCGGCCCGAAGCCATTGCCCTGGGCGTCTTCGGGCTCATCGCGGCCCTCGCCGCCCTCGTCATCAACGGCCAGGTGATCAGCCGCCTGGTCCGGCGGAACGCCGAGGAGGGTGCGGTGGTACGCGCCCTGGGGGCCGGGCCGGCCATGGCGATGGCCGACGGGCTCCTCGGCGTCGTGGGCGCCATCCTGGCGGGGTCGCTCCTGGCGGTGGCGGTCGCCGTGGCGCTGTCCCCGCTGGCCCCGATCGGACCGGTCCGGCCCGTCTACCCCGACATCGGCGTGGCCTTCGACTGGACCGTCCTCGGGCTCGGGCTCCTCGTGTTCGTCGTGCTGCTGACGGCTGCCGCGCTGGTCACGGCCTACCGGGTGGCGCCGCACCGGTTGGCCCAGAGGGCGGCCTCGCCCGACCGCGAGGCGGTGTGGAGCCGGGCTGCCGCCTCGGCCGGCCTGTCACCGAGCGCCGTGCTGGGCATCCGATCGGCGCTGGGAGGTCGATCGGGCCGTGACGCCGCACCGGTGCGCTCCGCGCTGCTCGGTGCGGTGGTCGCCGTCACCGTGATCGTCACCGCCCTCACCTTCGCATCGAGCCTCAACGCCCTGGTGTCGCAGCCGGCGCTCTACGGCTGGAACTGGAACTACGCCCTGCTGGCCGGCTTCTCGGCCGCGGAGAACCTGCCGGCGGCCGAGACGGCCACGTTGCTCGACCACGATCCCGACGTGGCCCGCTGGGCCGGTGCGTACTTCGAGGGGGTCAACCTGGACGGGCAGTCGGTGCCCGTGCTGGCCTTGAGCCCCGGGGCCGCGGTGAGCCCCTCCATGCTGTCGGGGCACGCGTTGGCTGCGCCGTCACAGGTCGTGCTCGGCCCGGCGACCCTCGCCTCGCTGCACGCACACGTCGGTGACACGGTCATCGCCGACACGGACACGCACGGGCATGTCCATCTCCGCATCGTCGGAACGGCGACCCTGCCCACCATCGGCGGGTCCGGATCACCCAGCCTCGCGATGGGCACCGGGGCGGTGATGGCCCCGTCGCTGTTCTCGGCCACCGACCTCAACGAGCAGGGCAGCGCGGTCTCGGGCCCGATGGCGGTGTTCATCGCCGTCCGACCCGGCGTCAGCCAGGCCGCCGCTCTCGCGTCGCTCGACCACATCACGGCGGTGCTCGACCGCCCGTCCGACCCCGACGCGCCGATCGGTGGAGTGGTCAGCGCGTTGCGACCGGCCGAGATCGCCAACTACCGAACCGTCGGTGCGACCCCCGCACTCCTCGCCGCCATCCTGGCCGCCGGCGCGATCGGTGCGCTCGGGCTCACGCTCGTGGCGTCGGTCCGCCGGCGCCGGCGGCAGTTCGCATTGTTGAAGGCGCTGGGATTCACCTCGCGACAGCTCGCCGCCTCGGTGGCGTGGCAGTCCTCGGTGGCCGCCGTGGTCGGGGTGGTGCTCGGCGTCCCGATCGGCATCGCCCTGGGCCGCTGGTTGTGGACGGTGTTCGCCGACGGCATCTCTGCCGTCCCCCATCCGACCGTGCCCGTCCTGTCGATCGTGGCCGTGGCCTTGGGGGCCGTCGTCTTCGCCAACGTGGTCGCCCTCATCCCCGGGCGCGTCGCCGGCCGGACCCCCACGTCGGTGCTGCTGCGGGCGGAGTGACCCCGCGCCGGACGGCCGGCCCAGCTCACGGAGCCCGACTCAAGGTCGGTTGCGGTTCTCCCGATATCCCCATGTGGACACCCATGTCATGGCCCACCCGAGGATCACGACCCCGCGCCACCTCCGGCGCACGAAGCTCGTCGGAGCGTTCGCGTTCAGCCTGCTCGTGGGCATCGGGTCCTACACGGTGACCTACCACGTCCTCAGTGTCCTGACCGAGCCCGTGGCGGTCGTCGGGGTGGCCACGCCGGCGGTCACGCAGTCCCACGACGGGGTGCACGCAGTGACGCCGCAGTCGCCGGCCACCCGCTGAACCGGCCTTCGAGGCGGCTCAGATCTCGTCGTCGGACTTGGCGTCGCGCACGATGCGCTTCACCAGCGACTGCATGAGGGCCCACGCCACGTCCGGGTGGTCCTGCACGAACGGCCGGAATTGCCAGGCCGCCAGCGCGTAGCACTCCAGGTCGGTCTCGGCCGTCACCTCGGCCATGCGGGGGCCGTCGTCGATGAGCGCGACCTCGCCGAAGTGGTCCCCCGCCTTCAACGACCTGACCCGGTTCCCGGCCACCGTCACCGTGGCGGAGCCACTGGCGATGATGAAGAACCCGACACCGGGCTTTCCCTTCTCGATGATGACGGTGCCGGCGGGGAACGATCTCTCGTTGAGCGTCGAGGCGAGGGTCTTGATGTCCTTCTTCGACAGCTGCGCGAAGAGTGGCGCGTTCTTGATTGCTTCCTGGACGTCCATCATGGTCGAACCGTACACGTCCCCGGCGCCGCCGACACGGGGGGACGGGCCGCCGGTGCGCGGCGCGCTCAGGCCCGCACGGCCTCGGGCACGGCCCCCTGCCAATGCCCGAGCGTCACGACGAAGCGCGACCCACCGTCGTAGTTGATGGGCGACTCCGCCCGGACGCTCCCGCCCATGGCCGCGGCCAGCTCGGCCACGATGGCCAGACCCAGCCCCGATCCCATCCGGCGGTTCGGCCCGCGGTCGGCCCGGTAGAAGCGCTCGAACACCCGGGCCAGGTCGCCCTCGGCAATGCCCGGGCCGTCGTCGTCGACCGTGATCACACACGCACCCGACACGCGGTCGTCCGCCATCCCCACGCTCACCGTGGTCCGGGCGAACGTCATGGCGTTCTCCAGCAGGTTGGCCAGGAGCTGCGCCAGCCGATCCGGGTCGGCGGCCACCGGGAGGCGGGGCGGGGCGGGGCCCGGGTCGCCTCCGCCGTCGGACGGCACATGGAGGACGATCTGGAGCCCGGACTTGGCCGCCGCCGGCAGGAAGCCTTCAGCCGTCGTCGTGACCACCTCGGCGGCGTCGGTGGGGCGCATGGAGATCGACATCTGCCGCGCCTCGAGCTTGGTCAGGTCGAGCAGGTCGCCGACGAGGCGCTCCAGGCGGCGCGCCTCGGCGATGATCACGTCGGCCGCCTGCCCGTCGTCCTCGATCGCGCCGTCCGCAATGGCCTCGGCGAAGCCGCGGATGGAAGTGAGCGGTGTGCGCAGGTCGTGCGACACCGCCAGCAGGAGATGGCGCTCCCGGGCCCGGCTGTCCTCGAGGCGCTGGGCCATGTCGTTGATGGAACCGGCGAGCGAGGTGAACTCGGGGTAGTCGCTGCGGCGGACCGGCACCCGGCTCGCCAGCTCGCCCGACGCGATGCGACCGGTCACCTCCATCGCCTCCACCAGCGGGCGAGCCATGCGTCGGCTCATCTGCCAGGCCACCAGTGCGGCGACCAGCAGCGCCGCGCCGCCGGCCACGATGAAGTAGCCCCAGCTGGGCCCGAGGTCGCCGACGTCGCGGGTGAGGAGGACGGCGAGCGTCCCGGCGAAGTCGTGCAGGCGCACCCGCTCGGTCTCCGTCAGGTCGACCGGCGCCACGGCGAAGACCAGGTTGCCCGTCCGGCCCGACGTCGTCTGCCCCGATTGCACCGCGGCCACGTCGATGTCCCCCGCGGTCATGTCGTTCGGCAGCGGGGTGTCGATGTTGCCGAACCGGTCGATGCGGATGATGTCGGCGTCCTCGAGCTTGAGCGTGCGCTTCACGACCGCCAGCACCTTGAGCGACCGCGTCCCGCTGTTGGCCGACGTCAGCGACTGGGCCTCCGAGACCAGCTGCTGCTGGGCCTGGTTGCGCGCTGCGTTGCGGGTCAGGATGAGGCTCCCGGCCCCGGCGATCACGAGGACGACGGCGACCAGGCCGACCATGATCAGCATCAGGCGGCGGCGCATCGCTCAGCCGAACCGGTAGCCCACGCCCCACACCGTGGCGAGGGGGAGGTCGGAGCCGAGCTTCTTGCGCAGCTGGGCCACGTGGACGTCGACCGTGCGCTCGTCGCCGTACCAGTCGGTGCCCCAGACCCCGTCGAGGAGCTGCTGGCGTGACAGGGCGAGGCCGACGTTGTTGGCCAGGAAGGCCAGCAGCTGGAACTCGCGGGTCGTCAGGGGCACGACCACAGCGTCCCGGCGCGCCTCGCGCCGGCGCAGGTCCACCTCGAGGCCGCCCACGGTGACCACCTCCTGGGGCGCCGGCCCGTCCCGGGTCCGGCGCAGGATCGCCCGCACCCGCGCCACCAGCTCGCGGGGCGAGAAGGGCTTCACGAGGTAGTCGTCGGCGCCCAATTCGAGGCCGAGGATGCGGTCCACCTCGTCGTCGCGCGCCGTGAGGAACAGGACGGGTACGGAGCTGCGGGCGCGGATCTCGCGGCAGACGTCGAACCCGTCGTAGGCGCCGGGCAGCCCGACGTCGAGGATCACGATCCAGGGGTCCTCCTGCGCCAAGATCTCGAGCCCCTTCTCACCGTCGCCGGCCAGCAGCACCCGGAACCCCTCGCGGCGCAGATAGAGGTCCACCAGATCGGCGATGTGCGGGTCGTCCTCGACGACGACGACCGTCCCGTGGTCGGCATTCACACACCCAGCCTGGCACCTCCCGCACCCCGAATTGCCGGAATGGGGCCATCCCTCACAGAACCCTCACGATTGCCGAACATGCCCATCACCCGGTGGGGCGACGATGGCCGTTGAGGTTCCTCCCGACGGAGGGCCCGGCGAAAGGAGCATCCATGTCGACCGCGCGCACGAATCTGATCCGTCTCGGCGCCATCTCCATGGCAGCCGCCGCCCTGCTGGGCGCGGCCTCGGCCGCCGGTGCGGCTCCACCGTCGTCGAGCAGCGCCGGCAACAGCGACTCCGACGCCGTCCCCGCCAGCCTGGCCGGCATCAAGGCCAAGGCCACCACCGACATCACCGACCGCGTCAACGATCTCAACGCGGCGATCGCCAGGGTCAACGCGGCCAATGCGCTCGGCTCGGGACAGGCGGCCCTCGTGGCCTATCTCGGCACCGACGTCACGCCGCTGCAGCAGCTGGACCAGAAGATCGGAGGCGATGCCACGGTGCAGCAGGCGGCCCGGGACTTCTCCACCATCTTCAGCGACTACCGCGTCTACGTGCTCGTCCTCCCGGCCTCCCGCATCGCGGCCGACGCCGACCGTGTCACCAGCACCGCCATCCCGACGCTGACCGCCGACGCGTCAAAGGCCCGAGGGCAGGAGAACCCGCAGAACCAGGCGCAGCTCCAGCCGCTCATCGAGGACCTGAACGCGCAGATCGGCGCAGCCTCCAATGCCACCAACGGCCTGGCGGCCACCGTGCTCGCCTTCACCCCGGCGCAGTGGAACGCGAACCACGACGTCCTCTCGGCGGCCAAGTCGTCGGCCCGGGTGGCCGACGCCGCCGTGACGAAGGGCCGCTGGGACGTGCAGCAGATCCGCCAGGTCCGCTAGCTCAGCAGCGACGCCGTGTTGAGGTTCAGGCCGTCCGGCGCCTTGGAGCGGTGCACCACCTGGAACTCGGAGAACTCGGCCAGGCCCCACGGCCCGTTCTCGACGCCGATGCCGCTCCATTTGAAGCCGCCGAAGGGCTGCTCGGGAGAGAGGGCCAGGTGCGTGTTGACCCACGCCGTCCCACACTCGAGCTGGGCGGCCACGGCGGCGGCCCTCTCGGTGTCGGCGCCCCAGACCGAGCCGGAGAGGCCGAAGTGCGTGGCGTTGGCCCGGTCGATGGCGTCGCCCAGGTCTCGATACGGCACCACCGGCAGCGCCGGGCCGAACTGCTCCTCGTCGACGATCCTCGTGCCGTCGGAGAGCCCGGTCAGGATGGTCGGCTCGAAGAAGTAGCCGGGGCGGTCCATCGCCTTCCCACCGGTCACCGCGGTCGCCCCGTGGGACAGCGCGTCGGCCACCAGCTCCTTGACCCGCTCGTACTGGGGCGCGTTGTTGATCGGGCCCAGCTTCACGCCCTCCTCGGTGCCCTCCCCGACCTTGATCGACCGCGCCTGCGCCGCCAGGCCCTCGACGACGTCGTCGTAGAGCGCCTCGGGGACGTACACGCGCTTGACGGCCGAGCACACCTGGCCGTTGTTCATGAACGCCCCGGCGAAGATCGCCGACGCGACCACAGCCGGGTCGGCGTCGTCGAGCACGATGGCCGGGTCGTTGCCTCCGAGCTCGAGCGTCACCCGCTTGAGGTCGGGCGCAGCGGACTGGGCCACCTTCTTCCCCGTCTCGACCGAGCCGGTGAAGCTGACCTTGCGCGGCACCGGGTGCGACGTCATCCATGCGCCGAGCTCGTCGCTGCCGCTCACGATGTTCACCACGCCGGGCGGGAAGACGTCGCGCAGCAGCTCGCCGACTTTGAGCGTGGCCAGCGGCGTGTACGGCGACGGCTTGAGGACGAGCGTGTTCCCGGCGAGCAACGCAGGGGCGATCTTCCAGAAGCTGAGCAGCAACGGGTAGTTCCACGGGGTGATGGCCGCCACGACGCCGAGTGGCCGCCGCGCCAGCTCGACGTACGCGGTGTCGTCGTCCTGAATCACCTGCGTCGGCATGTCGAGGTTGGCGAAGTACTGGGTCCAGATCGCCGACGCGAAGACCTCGATGCCCGCGTCGCTCAGCGGCTTGCCCTGCTCGGCCGTGAGGACCGGCGCCAGCTCGGCCGTCGAGGCCATGAGCACCTCGGCCGCCTGCAACAGGACGGCCCGCCGGGCCGCCTCGTCGGCCTTCCAGTCGCGCCCCGCCTTGGCGGCGGCGTCGAAGGCCGCATCGAGCTGCTGGCGGCTGCACTCCGGGGCCTGGGCGAAGACCTCGCCGGTGGCCGGGTTGCGGACGCCGAAGGTCCCCTCGGTCGGAGCGGCTTCCCCTGCGATGGTCATGACGAAATCGGACATGGTGCTCCTCGACTCTGTGCTGGGAGGGCTCCCCCCGTCCCGGGCCGTACTTCGGTCCCTCAGATCCTCCCACCTGGGTGGGCAGGGCTCAATCGCAACGGTGGGGACCTTGACGGAGCCTCAACCGAAGAGCCTCGTGAGGAACTCGTCCACGGTGGCCACGACCCGGCGGCGCAGCGCCTGGTCCGCGGGTGCGGCGGCGACGAGCCCGGCCGCCTCGTTGAGGAACCCGAGCAGCAGGGCGGCGGCCACCTCCGGATCCCCGGGCACAGTGATCCCCTCCTCGCCCGCTCGGGCGAAGACCTCGGCCAGCAGCGGTGCGCAGGCGACCGCGTCGAGCTCCCGGCAGGCCTCCCACCCGAGGACCGCCGGTGCGTCGGCCAGGATCCGGGCCATGGTGGGGTCCGCGCAGGCATCCATGTAGGCGCGGCAGCCCCGGTGCAGCTGGTCGCGCACGCCGGTGCCCCTCAGCGCGGCGGCCACCACCCGATCCACGAGCTCGTCCTCGAGCTCCCCGACCACGGCGGCCGCCAGCTCCGTCTTCGAGGCGAAGTGGTGGTACAGCGCGCCCCTGGTCACCCCGGCCCGCTCGGCGATCTCCTCCCGGCCGCTGTCCGCGAAGCCCTTCTCGGCGAAGAGCGTCCGGGCCGCCTGCAGGAGGGCCGCCCGCGTGCGGGCCGACCGGACGGCCTGGGTCTCCCTCGGCTTGCGCGTCGACGCGGTCGTGGCCACCGCCTCACCTCCTCCGGACATTTACATGCGGGCAGCACGCATGTTAGCTTCGCCCGGACCGAGGAGGTGCGCGATGGGCACGGGAACGGGCATGGGCACGGGCGGCCCGGGGGTGTCGGCACGGGGGCGGCGGGAGGCCGACGTGTGCGTCGTCGGGGCGGGGCTGGCCGGGCTCACGGCGGCGCGGCGGCTCTCGCAGGCGGGCCGGTCGGTGATGGTCCTCGAGGCGCGTGACCGGGTCGGGGGCCGCGTGTGGACCCGCACCACCCGCAGCGGCGTGCCGGTCGACATGGGCGCCTGCTTCGTCGGACCGCATCACGACCGCATGCACGCGTTGACCAAGGAGATGGGCGTGGCCACGTTCCCGACCTTCGTCGCGGGTGACAACGTGCTGGCGACGGGCGGCAAGGTCCGGCGCTACCGGGGCGACATCCCGCGGGTCAGCCCGCTGGCGCTCCTCAGCGCGGCCCAGGCCATCGCCCGCATGAACGCGATGGCCCGGAAGGTGCCGCTCGACGCGCCCTGGGACGCACCGAAGGCGGCCGAGTGGGACTCGCTCTCGGTGCGGGCATGGCTCAGCGCCTCCCGGGTGCCGACGCGGTTGGCCCGGGACCTGGTGGAGGCGACGGTGCGGGCCTGCTTCGCCGCCGAGCTCTCCGAGGTCTCGCTGCTCAACTGGCTCTTCCTCGCCCGCTCCGCGGGTGGGATCGAGTCGCTGATGAACATCGCGGGCGGCTACCAGGACGCGCAATTCGACGGCGGCGTGGGGCAGGTCCCCGACGCCATGGCGGCCGAGCTGGGCGATGCCGTCGTGCTGGGCACACCGGTGCACGCGGTCACCCAGCGCGCCGACCGGGTCGAGGTGGCCGGCGCGGGCGTCACCGTGACGGCGCGGCACTGCGTCCTGGCCCTGCCCCGTGCCCTGGCGGCCGGCATCCGCTTCGAGCCCGTCCTGCCGGCCGATCACGCCCTCCTCATCCACCAGGTGCCGGCCGGCACCGAGGTCAAGATGGTGGCGGTCTACGACGAGCCCTTCTGGCGCGACGACGGCGTGTCCGGAGCGACCGTGGCCACCGACGACGACATAGAGGTCACGCTCGACACCTGCCAACCGGCGCACCCCCAGGGGGTCATCGCCGGCTACTGCGCCGGTCCCCGTGCCCGCGCCCTGGCGGAGCTGGGCGAGGCAGACCGCCGCGCCGTCTTCGTGCGCATGCTCACGACCCGCCTCGGGCCCGGGGCCGCCACACCGGTCGAGGTGCTCGAGCAGAACTGGGCCGAGGAGCAGTGGACGCGCGGCTGCTCCATGGGCCACTTCGCGACCGGCACGCTGACCCAGTACGGGCGGCGCCTGCGCGAACCGGTCGGGCGGCTCCACTGGGCCGGCACCGAGACCGCCACGACGTCGTACGGGGCGATGGACGGCGCAGTGCGCTCGGGCGAGCGCGCCTGCGAGGAGATCGTGCGGGCGGCGGCCTGAAGAGGGTCTACGCGCCCATGCCCTCGGGTCGGGGGCCCGGGCCCGCGCCCACGCCGAGCCGCTCCCGGAAGAAGGTGAGCGTCTGGTCGAGCGCCGCCCGGGTCGGTGAGCCCTCCTCGTCCACCAGGTGCTCGGTCAGCACCGAGTGCGCGCTCTTCGGGTGTCCGTAGGGGTTGCCCGGCGCCGAGTCGATCTCCACGGCGATGAAGGCGTCCCCCAGCTCGCGGCGCAGCGTCTCGAAGCGCTCCTCGAAGCAGAAGGGGTCCTTCGTGAAGCGCAGGCCGAGCACGCAGGAGCCCGCTGCCGTCCGCTCCTTGACCCGGGCCAGATCGGCATCGGAGATCCCGACGTCGGCCTTGAGCTTGCGCGAGAGCGGGAACGGCTGCGACGGCTGGCTCAGCACCGGGGCCAGCACGACGTCGTCGACCATCATCGCCAACGCGAAGCCACCGGTGAAGCACATGCCCACGACGCCCACGCCCGGGCCGCCGCAGCGCCCGTGCTCGGCGGCGGCGAGTTTGCGCAGCCAGACGGTCACGGGGCTCGTCCGCTTGAGCGCGAAGGCGGAGAACTCGCGCGAGATGCACGCCGGCCCCATGGACGCCAGGGCGTAGCCCACCGACGGGGGACGGCCCGGCTGGCCGAAGAGGCTCGGCAACACCGCGGTGCACCCCGCCGCAGCCACCCGCCGGCCGAAGTCGGCCACGTGCGGGGTGATGCCCGGCATTTCGCTGATGACGACCACCGCCGGGCCCGAGCCGATCCGGTACACGTCGCGCCGCTTGCCGTCGGCTTCGAAGGATTCCTTCGTGTACCCCTCGAGCGCGGCCTCCCACCTGCCCACATCGCCGGTCGCCATGGCCGGACCGTAGCATCGACCGCCGTGGCCGGACCCAGGAGCACCCTCGACCCGCGCCTGCCCGTCCTGGTCGGCCTGGGGACCGCCAGCGCCGGTGCGCCGGTGGTCGACCTCATGACGCAAGCCGTGCAGGCCGCGGCGGCGGACGCCGGTGCACCGGGACTGCTCGGCGCGGTCGACTGCCTCGCCGTGCCCCGGGGCACGTGGTCCCTGACGGACCCGGCGCGCGCCGTGGCCCGACGCATCGGGTCGCCCCGGGCCCGCACGCTCCGCTTCGAGGTCGGGGTCTCGCAGCAGGAGATGCTCAACCACGCGCTCGCGTCCGTGGCGGCGGGCGTCCATGAGGTGGTCGTCGTCGTCGGTGGGGAGGCGCGGCGCTTCCTCCGCGGCGGCGGCAGCGAGACCGACCCCGAGCACGAGCCTCCCGACGGCGTCGTCGTTCGTCCTGCTGACTTCGTGGCTGCCATTGAGGTGGCGGCGGGCATCGTCCTGCCCCCCGTGCAGCAGTACGCGCTCATTGAGAACGCGCTGGCCGCCGCGCGCGGGCTCACGCCGGACGAGCAGCGAGACGAGATCGCCGCACTCTGGGCGCGCTGCAACGCGGTGGCGGGCCACAACCCCGACGCCGCCTTCGGCGCGCCGCGCACCGCGGAGGAGATCGCCACCCCCGGTCCGCGCAACCGCCCCCTGGCGCACCCCTACAACGTGTGGCACGCCAGCCAGTGGACGGTGGACCAGTCGTCGGCGCTCGTGATCTGCTCGGCGGCGCGTGCCGCGGAGGCCGGGGTGCCCCCGGACCGGTGGCTGTTCCCGCACGTGGGCCTCCACTGCTCGAAGGCGGTCACGCTGACCGCCCGGCGCACACTCTGGGCGTGGCCCGCCATGGCCGTGCTGGGCCGGGCCGCCGAGCAGCACGTGGGCCGCCCGTTGCGCGAGCTCCGGCTCGCCGAGGTGTACTCGTGCTTCCCGGCGGCGGTGCGGGTGCAGCAGCGCGAGCTCGGGCTCGACCCCGCCGGCACCCCCACCCTCACCGGCGGCATGACCTTCGCCGGCGGCCCGTTCAACCATTTCGTGCTGCAGTCGCTCGTCGCGCTCGGTCGGCGGCTGCGCGACGAGCCGGCCGAGCTGGGCCTGATCACCGCGGTCTCGGGCATGCTCTCCAAGCCCGGCCTGGCGCTCTGGTCGGCCTCGCCACCGCCCTCGGGCCGCCTGCCGCTCGTGGCCGACCTGGCCGACGAGGCGATCGCCGCCACGGGGGTCGTCCCGGTCGTCGAGGTCCCTCCCGGCGCACGCACCCCGGCCACCGTCGTCTCCTCCACCGTGACCTACGGCGGTGAGGGTGGCCTCGAGCCGGTGCGCACGGCCATCGTGGCCGACCTGCCCGATGGGGTCCGCACCGCCGCTACCTGCGAAGA
This sequence comes from uncultured Acidimicrobiaceae bacterium, assembly GCA_964457065.1. Lineage (GTDB taxonomy): Bacteria > Actinomycetota > Acidimicrobiia > Acidimicrobiales > RAAP-2 > Bog-473. The sequence continues at coordinate 45,861 of CAYWDQ010000005.1, forward strand.
TGCACAGACCGCCCGCCTCGCCGTGGCCGAGGGCCTGACCGGCCGGGTGGTCGAGGTGAAGGACACGACATTCAGCCTGTGAGCGCACCACCCCCTCGCCGGGGCCGGCCCCGCCTGGTCGACCCCGAGCTGGCGGCCCGGGTCCCCGGCCTGCGGCGGGTCGCGGTCGTCGCGCTGGCGGTCGGCGCGCTGAGCGCCGTCCTCGTCGTCGTCCAGGCCGTCGCCCTGGCCCACGTGGTCAGCCGCTCGCTGCTGCAGCACGCATCCCTCGGAAGCGTGCTGCCCGCCGTGGTCGTCGTCGGGCTCGCCGTCCTGGCCCGTGCCGCGCTGCACGGCGCCGGGGACCTCTCCGCCCACGGCGCCGCCGACCGCGTCGTCGCCAAGCTCCGCAGCCAGCTGCTGCACCACGCCCTCGCGCTCGGGCCGGCGTGGCTGGCCGGCGAGCGCCCCGGTGAGCTGTCCCTCACGGCGACCCGGGGGCTCCGGTCGCTGCACACCTACTTCGCGCGCTACCTCCCCCAGGCCGCCGCCGCCGCCGTCATCCCCGCCGTGCTGCTCGTCTGGGTGGCCACCCAGGACTGGCTGTCCTTCGTGGTCGTCATCGCGCTGGTGATCGCCGTGCCGCTGACGATGATCTACTTCGGGCGCGAGGCGACCAGGAGGTCAGAGCGTCAGTGGCGCCGGCTCGGCTCCCTGGCCGGACGGTTCCTACAGCTCGTCGAGGGGCTCCCGACCCTGCGTGCCTTCGTCCGCGAGGAGCAGGGTCGCCGCGAGGTGGCGGCGGCCACCGAGGGCGTGCGGACCGCAACGGTGCGCACCCTGCGGGTCGCCTTCCTCTCGGCCCTCTCCATGGACATGATCGCCGGCTTCGGGGTCGGCTTCGTGGCGATGGTCCTCGGCTTGCGCCTGCTGTGGGGGGAGCTGAGCCTGCAGACGGCCATGGCCGTGCTGCTGGTGGCCCCCGAGATCTTCATCCCCCTGCGCCGCGCCGGCGCCGAGTTCCACGCCAGCACCGAAGGGCAGGCCGCCGCCACCCGCGTCCTCCAGGTGTTGGCGACGCCGGCGCCGGCGGGATCGGCGTACGAGGAGGCCCGGCCCGCGGCACCGGCGCGGCCCGGCGCGGCGGCGCTCGACGTCGACGCGCTGCAGGTCGAGTACGAGCATCGTGACCGCCCTGCGCTCGCCTCCTTCTCTCTCCATGCCGCACCCGGCGCCAGGGTCGCGCTCACGGGGCCCTCGGGATCGGGCAAGTCGACCGTGCTGGCGGCCCTCCTGCGCCTGGTGGAGCCGGGCGCAGGAACGTTGGCGGTCGGCGGGCGCCACTCGACCGAGCAGAGCGCGGCCGAGTGGCGGCGCCATTTCTCGTGGCTGCCCCAGCGACCGCACCTCTTCAACGCGACCATGGCGGCGAACCTGCGCCTGGGGGCGCCCGACGCCACCGACGGCGACCTCCACGACGTGCTCGGCGCTGTCGGCCTGTCCGAGCTGATGGCCAACCTGCCCGCCGGGCTGCAGACGCCTCTGGGCCACGACGGCCTCACACTGAGCTCGGGCGAGCGCCAGCGGGTGGCCCTGGCCCGCGCCCTGCTGTGCCCGGCGCCGATTCTCCTGCTGGACGAGCCGACCGCCTCGCTCGACCCGCCCACGGTGGCGCGCCTGGCACCGGCGATTCAGCCGTGGCTGGCGGGTCGCACCGTCGTGGTGGCCGCGCACGAGCCCGTGCTCCTCCCCCGCTTCGACTCCGTCGTCGCGCTCCCGGCCGCGGCCGGGCACCCTCTGGCGGTCTCGCCGTGAGCGGCGGCCCTCCGCGCGGCTCGCTGCGCCGGGTGCTCGCCGAGCCGGGCACCCCCTACGGCCGGCTCGCCCTGGCGGGGCTCCTCGGGCTGGCGGCAGCGGCCGCGACGATAGGGCTCCTGGCGGGGTCGGGGTACGTGGTCGGCCGCGCGGCCCTGCGGCCGGGGCTCAACGCGATCGTCGGCATCCTGGCCGCCGTGGAGGTGCTCGCGTTCTTGCGCGGGCCCCTGCGCTACGAGGAGCGCCTGGTCGGCCACGATGCGGCCCTGCGCGCGCTCACCCGGTGGCGCGTGTGGCTGTACGACTGCCTCACCCCGCGGGTGCCGGCCGCCCTGACGGGCTGGCGCAGCGGCGACCTCTTGGCCCGCGCCATCGACGACGTCGACTCCCTGCAGGACCTGTACCTGCGCACCCTGCTGCCGGTCGCGATCGCCGTCGGCGCGTGCGCCATCGGCACGGCCGCCGTCGGCTTCATCCTGCCCTGGGCCGCGCTGGCGCTCGGGGTCCCGCTCGCCGTCGCCCTGGGCGTCCCCGCGGTGCTCACGTGGCGGCGCAGCGGCGACGACGAGATGGCCGCGCTCGCCGGCACGCTCTCGGCCCAAGTGGTCGACGCGCTGCAGGGCGCGCCCGAGCTGCTGGCCTTCGGGGCCGACGTCGCCGCTCTCCAGGCCGTCGAGGCGCTCGGTGCCCGGACGGACACGCTCGAGCGGCACCACGCACGGCTCGCCACCGCTGCTGCGCTGGTCGTCGCCGTATGCCTGGCGGCGGCCGTCGCCCTCGTGCTCGCCCTCGGGGTCTCGGCCGTCCACGCACACCACCTGGGCCAGGTCATGGTGGCCGTGCTCCCGCTGGCCGTGCTGGCCACCTTCGAGACGGTCCCGGGCGTGCCGCTCGCCGTGGCCCGGTCGCTGACCGTGCGTGCCTCGGCCGATCGGCTCTTCGCACTCGAACGGGTGGAGGTCCCCGTGCGCGACCCCGCGCAGCCCGGATCCCTCCCGCCGGGCGTGCCGGAGGTGGCGTTCGACGATGTGACCCTGCGCTACGGGCCGGGCCTGCCCCGTGCCGTCGACGGCGTCAGCCTCCGGCTGCCGCCCGGCAGCCGGGTCGCGCTCACCGGCTCGAGCGGCGCCGGCAAGTCGAGCCTCGTCACCGCGCTCCTGCGCTTCTGGCCGCTCGAGGGCGGCACGCTGTCGCTCGGCGGGGTCGACGTCGAGCGGCTCTCCCAGCACGACACGCGCGCCGCCTGCGCGCTGGCCGACCAGCGTGCCCAGATGTTCGCCGGCACGGTGCGCTCCAACCTCACCCTGGGGCGGCCCGATGCGAGCGAGGACGAGGTCGCCGGGGCCCTCCGGGCCGCCCGCCTCGACGGCTGGGTGGCCGCGCTGCCGGCCGGGCTCGACACCCCGGTGGGCGAGGACGGGGTGGCGCTCTCGGGCGGTGAGCGGCGCCGGCTCGCGGTCGCCCGCGCCCTGCTGGCCCCGGGCCCGCTCGTGATCCTCGACGAGCCCACGAGCGGGCTCGACCCCCACCTCGCCGACCAGCTGCTCGAGGGCGTGTTCGCCGCGGCCGGGGAGCGCAGCGTGCTGGTGATCACGCACCGTGCCGCCGAGGCCCGGCGCTGTGACGTCATGGTCGCCCTCGAGGCCGGGCGTGTCGTGCCGGCTCAGGCCTGAGCGGTCCGGTCGGAACGGAAGTCGCCGGCGACCACGGGCGATCCGCCACGGCCGGACCCGCCGTGCCGGCCTGGCGGCGTTCCCGACGCCGATCCGCTCGACCCGCCCGAAGTGCACCACGCGTTCGAGGGGATGCCGGCACACGGGTCGGCCATGGTCGGCAGCCCCGCGGGCAGTGCCTGGAGGCGCACCCCCGTCTGCGTCGGGTAGTTCGAGCCGGCCGGGCACGGGAAGAGGCGGGCGTCACACTCGGCCTGCGCGACCAGCGTGCTGTCCCCGTTGGTCGTCGTGGTCGTCACGCCGCAGGTGGGCTGCAGCTGCTCCAGGTTCGCCGGAGCGCTCCCTCGTGGCGCCGTGTTGTCGGCGTAGCAATTGGACGGCAGGCCCGAGTGCAGGACGATCTGCCCGAAGTCCGCGTTGGACGGGTTGCCGAAGTAGCCGTCGTTGACGAAGGTGTTCCCCTTGAGCGCATCGCTCTCTGGCTCGAAGACACAGCCGAGGCCAGACGTCTGGAAACCGCCGTAGTTCGCGCACTTCTGGTGGAGGGACGGGGTCCCACTGTCGGGATAAGGGACGAACAGGACGCCCCAGGCGCCGTTGTTCGAGAACGTGTTGTCCATCACCGTGTCGTTCCGCCCTCCCGAGACGGTCATCCCCGTACCGATCGGGCCGGCCGCCGCATCACCAGCCTCCGGGGTGTCGCCGTTGTTGTTGTCGTGGACGTTGTTGTGGATGAACACCCAGCACGAGTGGGTGGCCGTCATGGAGCTGGTGGCCCCGTCCGGGCACGCGCCGTTCTGGGGCGGCGGCGGGTCGCCGGCGATCTGGGTGTCGGTGTCGACGCCGTCCTGGTTGTTGTCGAACTGCGAGTTCTCGATCACGACCGCGCCGCCGGAATTCGTGCCCGAGTACCCGAGGGCGTTGTTCTCCATCCAGGCGTGGTCGATCGTGACATCGCACACCTGGTGGCAGGCGCCCACGTACATGCCGGAGTCGTTCATGTTGGAGCCGTAAATCTGATTCCAGCTTGCCGGGCCCTGCGAGTTCGACGAGAAGATCCCGTACTCCGCGGCGGAGGTCTCGTCGCTGAAGAAGGACGTCGTCCCGGTGAGATAGCTCCCCGTGTACCCGGTGAGCCCGATCTTGCCCGAGCCGTCGCCGCCGTTCCACCAGATCTCGTTCCCCGAGTCGCCGGCGCCGCCCAGGAAGTTGCAGGCGGTCAGGTTCTCGATGCTGACGTGGTCCGCCTTCCAGACGACGATCCCGTTACGACCCTGGGCCTTGTTACCGACGACGGGACCGAAGTTCTGGTACTGCGGATCGGAGCTGCACGCGGTCGGGGCGCCGGACTTGGTCCCGTCGACGATGACGGTGTCACGGTCCATGCCGCGGATGGTCAAGTTCGACGTGCGCACCACCACACCACCGTGGTCACCGGTCGACAACTGGCTGGCCGAGGTCACGTGCGCGTCGTCCGTCTCGTGGTAATCGCCGGGAGCGACCAGGATGTCGTCGCCCGGCTGGGCGGCGTCGACCGCGGACTGGATCGACGTGTACTGGCCTGCCATCCCGTGGTACCGGCCGACAAGCAGCACCGCAGGTGAGCTCGACGAGGAGCACGCGGCGAGCACCGACCCGGTCAGGAGGGCGGCGCCGAGGACGCCCAATCGCCGCGCGCCCATCGTCCGTCGTGCCATCGGCTGCTCCCCTCGACCGTGCCACCAGGTGAGCCATACGCCCGTTTGGCACCTCTCCGGGGCAACCTACTCCTCAACCTGCCGGCGTGGGCCCGAGGTGTCAGGCCGGCCCGGTGGCCTCCGGCGCCTCCGCCATGCGCAACCTGACTTCCGCCACGGAAGGCGCCGGGTACCCGAACAGGCCCGGCCGCCAGCCCAAGCCGACCTTCTCGGCGCCCGGGCCGTCCTCGGTCCAGACGTGACAGGTGTTGATCAGGAAGCCGAAACCTCCCTCGCGCATCGGGTGCTCGCCGTCCCCCTTCTCGACCTCCCAGGCCCCCGAGGAGGTGATGCCCTGCACGACCACGGGCCCCATCGCCCGGGCCAGGAACTCGAGATGGCTGCAGCCGTGCTGGCGCCCGAAGCGCTCCTGGACCGCGCTGGTGTAGCCCCGCGCCACCGACAACCCGACCAGATCGTGGAAGCTCGCCTCGATGGCGGTGCATTCGGCGTGCGGGTAGGTCGTCATGTCGGCCGCCGCGTCCACGATGACCATGTCGGCGCGGCGGACCACCAGGCCCAGCTCCATGAAGTGCAGGTCGCGCGGCCCGTACGCGCCGTCGGCCCAGGGACGCTGGTCGTGCAGGGTGCCCACCACCGCGAAGTACTCGCCGCGCCGGTACACCTCCATGGAGATGGTCCGCCGGTGGACCGGGTCCTCGGCGGACCCGGGGACCGGACGCAGCGCGGCGAGCGTCGGCGGAGGCTCAGGCACCGGGCGATTGTGGCGCCGCGGCCCCCCGGGGCGCCAGTCCCACCTCGTTGAAGCCGTGGAGGATGGGCGTGTCCCGGTTCCACCCGATGCGGGTCACCGACGCCGTGCGCAGGTGCAGGCGCCAGAAGAGGTCGGTGGTCCCGAGGGCCCAGGCCACCGCCGCCTTGATCGGCGTCACGTGGCTCACCACCACCACGTCACCGGCGCGGCGTCGCGCGCCGGCGCCTGGCGCAGCGAACAGCTCCTCGCAGGCCGCCGAGACCCGCGCGTCCACCTCGGCGAGGGTCTCCCCGCCCTCGGGCCGGAAGTCGCGGTCGCTCTGCCATCGCTGCCACACCTCGGCGGGGATCCCGTGCAGGGGCCGGCATTCGAACTCGCCGTAGTCGACCTCGACCCAGCGATCGTCGACGGTCACGGGGGGCCCGAGCGCGAGGATCTCGGCCGTGTCCCGGGCCCGGCTCAGCGGGCTCGTGCGCACCTCGGCCACCGGGTCCACCAACAACGACCTCGCCGCCTCCACCTGCTGGCGCCCGGCCTGGGTCAGCTGGGCGTCGGTCCGGCCGAGCAGGAGCCCCCGTGCGTTGGCATCCGACTCCCCGTGGCGCACCAGGATCAACACGGCGGTGGCACGGGGGTCAGGCGGGGACCAGGATGCGTCCGCACTGCTCGCAGGTGGCGGCCTCGCCCGGAGGCAGGGACCGGATCTTCTCGACCTCGACCGAGGACAGCTCGAGGTGGCACCCGTCGCAGTGGTTCCGCACGAGGCGGGCCGCTCCCGTCCCCTTGAGACGGGTTCGTAGCGTCTCGTAGCGGTCCGACAGCCCCGTCGGGAGCAGCGCCGCCTCTGTGGCCCGTGACGTCTCGGCCGCCGCCAGCTCGGCCCTGATGTCGTCCTGGTCGTGGGCCACTTGCGCGCGGAGCTCCTCGGCCCGCGCCTCGAGCGGCGCCATCCGTTCCCGCAGCACGGCCAGCTCGGCGTCGACCCCGTCTTGCTCCAGCATCGCCACCAGCTCGAGGTCCTCGAGCTCGGCGCGGCGCTCCGTCAGGTGTCGCACCTCGTCGTTCATCGCCTGGAGGTCGCGTCCGGACGAGCTGGTGGATGCGTACATGCGCTGCTCCATGGCGCCACGGCGGCCGCTGATGCCTGCGATCTGTTCCTCGAGGTCCTTCTGGGTGGCCGCCAGCGCGGCGCGCCGCGCCGCGACCTCGGCCCGCTCGCGGTCGAGCCCGGCCAGCTCCGCCTCCACCGCGGCGAGGCCCGACGTCTCGGCCAGCGCGTCGTGCCGATGCTGAAGCTGGGTGATGGACGTGTCGAGGTCCTGCACGGTGAGCAGGCGGGCCAGCGCGTCGGTCACGAGAGGCCCTCGTAGGCGGCCCGTGCGATGGGCAGCGCGTCGGAGAGCCCGGCGTCGGCCAGAGCGGTGGCCTCGTCCCAGCTGCACCAGCGCGCGTCGGGGCTCTCCCCCGGCGGGGGGTGCGGGTCGTCGTCCGCGCCGAGCAACAGGTAGCGCAGGTCGAGGTGGGTGTGGCCGAAGGCCGCGTCGTGGACGTCGAGGTGGACGAGGAGGGGGCCGGCGGCGGGATGCTCCACGGCGAGGCCGAGCTCCTCGGTGGCCTCACGGCGGGCGGCGGCGGCCGGGGACTCGCCGGCGTCGATGTGCCCACCGGGCTGCATCCAGATGCCCAGGCGCTTGTGGCGGTGCAGCACGGTGCCACGCCGCCCGACCACGAGGCCCGACGCGGTGACGTGGACGGGACCGGCGTGCTCGTCGCACGGTGCCCTCAGCCGGCCCAGCTCGGACAGGAAGCGCTCGCGCGCCTCCACCTCACGCGACGATGCGGGCTCATGGCCCTCGACCAGTCCCCGCAGCTCCTCCGTGGAGGCGCCCCTCGTCGGACTCCCCATCATGCGAATCCCTAGCACAGGTGGCCGGTCAGCACCGTGGTGGCATGGCCGGCGATCGTCACCCGCTCACCCCGGGGACGCACGTACAGGACGGCGCCACGCGGGGAGAGCTGGCGGGCCACCAGAGAGTCGCGCCCCAGTTCGGCGGCCCAGTACGGCCCGGCGACGCACTGGGCCGATCCGGTGGCCGGGTCCTCGTCGATCCCGACGTTGGGGGCGAAGACCCGCAGCACGTAGTCGGCGTCCCACCCCGGTTGCGCCGGGGCGGTCAGCAGGAGGGCCTTGGCCCCGGTCGCCGCGATGGCGGCCAGGTCGGGCGCGTAGGCACGCACGGCCTCGGCCGAGGAGAGGGCGACGAAGGTGAAGAAGGAGGTGTGCCCGACGGCGACCACCGCGCCGGGCCACTGCTCCTCCAGGGAGCCGGGCAGCGGGCCGGGCGTCACCGGGTCGGCCGGGAAGTCGAGCTCGATGCGGTCGCCCGCGAACGCGGCCCGCAGCGGGCCGCTGCGCGTGTGGAAGGTCAGCGGCACCGCGCCGTCGACGGTGCCGCCCTCGCGCAGCGCGTGGGCCGCGGCGAGCGTGGCGTGGCCGCACAGGTCGATCTCGGTGGCCGGCGAGAACCAGCGCAGCCCGAACGTGGCCGCGTCCTCGCCGGGCACCAGATAGGCCGTCTCGGCGATCCCCAGCTCGAAGGCGATCGACTGCATGCGCGCGTCGTCGAGCGGCCGCTCCAGCAGGCAGACGGCGGCGGGGTTCCCGCCGAAGGCGACGTCGCTGAAGGCGTCGACCCAGGTGATCGGGATGCTCATGGTCCCCACGATGCTAAGCGGGCCAGCGCGTCGCGCAGCACGCGGTCGCGCTTGCAGAAGGCCCAGCGCACCAACGTCCGGCCGGCGTCGGCATCGGCGGGGTCGTAGAAGACCGAGCTCGGGATGGCAACGACGCCGCAGCGCTCGGGCAGGCCCAGGCAGAACTCCCGGGCGCTGCGACCCGGTGCCAGCCCGGCGATGTCGGTGGTGGCGAAATAGGTGGCCGCGGGTCGGTACACCTCGTGGCCCAGCGCCTCGAGGCCGTCGCAGAGCAGGTCGCGCTTGCCCGCCAGCTCGGTGGCGAGGACGCCCAGCGCGGCGGGCGGGAACCCGAGGCCGTGGGCGATGGCGAGCTGGAAGGGGGCCGGGCTCGTGTAGGTCAAGAACTGCTTGGCCGCCCGCACCGCGCTGACCAGCGGCGCGGCGGCGCACACCCACCCCACCTTCCACCCGGTGAAGGAGAATGTCTTGCCCCCCGAGGAGATGGTCAGCGTGCGGTCGCGCATGCCCGGCAGCGTGGCCAGCGGGACGTGCGTCCCGTCGAAGACCAGGTGCTCGTAGACCTCGTCGGTCACCGCCAGGAGGTCGTGGGCGGTGCAGAGCGCGGCGACCTGCCCCAGCTCGTCGCGCGTGAACACCTTGCCGGTGGGGTTGTGGGGCGAGTTGAGCAACACGAGCTTCACGCGCGGTGCGGCGGCGGCCGCGGCGAGCTCGTCGGGGTCGAAGGACCAGTCCGGGGCGCGGAGGCGGACCAGCCGGGGCACCGCGCCCGCCATGGACGCGCAGGCGGCGTAGGAGTCGTAGGAGGGCTCGAACATGACGATCTCGTCCCCGGGCTCGCACAGCGCCAGCAGGGTGGCGGCGATCGCCTCGGTGGCGCCGACGGTCACGAGCACGTCGGTGTCGGGATCGAGCTCGATGCCGTACCAGGCGCGCTGGTGGTCGGCCACGGCCCGGCGGAGCTCGGGGATCCCCGCGCTCGGGGGGTACTGGTTGCGCCCCTCCCGGATGGCGGCGACCGCGATCTCGCGCAGCTCGTCGGGTCCGTCGGTGTCGGGGAACCCCTGGCCGAGGTTGACCGAACCGGTGGCGACGGCCAACTCCGACATGGTGGCGAAGATCGTCGTGGTGAACGGCTGGAGGCGGCGGGCCAGATACGAGTCCCCCGTTGCCACCGCGACGATCGTACCTGCGGCGACCTGTGGCGCCTATCGTCTGGGCGGACCGTGCTCAGCATCGCCAACTACAACATGCACTGCGGGATGGACGGGTGGGGCAGGCCCTACGACTACGTCCGCGCCATCACCTCCCTGGACGCCGACGTGATCGTGCTCGAGGAGGCGTGGACGACGGAGGGGGACGCCGGCGGTGGCCAGTCCGCGCGGGCGGCCGACGCGCTGGGCTACCAGGTCGTCGCCCACACGCTGGGCAGGGGGCGGCGCATCCGACCCCAGCCCGACGCCGCGGCCGACACCTGGCGGGCACGCCCGCTCTGGAGCGACCGCACCAAGGCGCTCTACCTGGACGGCGAGCGTCCGCTGCCCGAGAGGGTGGGGGCGCTGCCGCGCTTCGTGGAGGCGGAGCCAGGCGCCTTCGGGATCGCCGTCCTGGTGCGTCCGGACCTCCCGGTGGAGTCGACGCGGGTGGTGCACATGCGCATGCTGCGGGCCGATCGCGTGCGCCGGGCCGCGCTGGTCGTCGACCTCACCGTGGAGGGGAGGCCGATCTCGGTGGTGGGCACCCACATGTCACACCTCCTCTTCGGCTCGCACCGCAACTGGGCCGAGCTGCGACGTCAGCTCGAGTCCGAGGCCCGGCCCGACGCGGTGCTGGCCGGGGACATGAACGCCTGGGGCCCGCTGGTCCGCGTCTTCATGCCGGGTTGGCGGCCGGCGGTGACCGGCCGCACCTGGCCCAGCTGGCGGCCCCACAGCCAGATCGACCACATCCTCGTGCGCGGCGCGCTGCGGCCCGTCTCGGGCGCGGTACTGCCCGACGCCGGGTCGGACCACCGGCCGGTGCGGGCGGAGCTGGAGGTGGGCGACCCGCCCGACGACCCCGGCGCGGCAACCGGGCGGGGGTGATCGGACGCCGAACGGCCCGGCCGACAACGGCGGCACGCCGATCAACGGCCGGACCGGGCCGCAGGGAACGGCGGCTCAGGCCGGTGGCGGTGGCCCGGCGAGCGCCGTGACCGCCTCGTTCACGCTCGTGTAGAAGTGGTCCTCGCCGATGCGCGCCGCCAGGCCCGAACGGCGCAAGCTGTCGTGGAGGTGCACTCCGGCCCGCGCGATCCCGAAGGCGATGCCGTCACGCTCGAAGAGGTCGAGCACCTGCCGCATGGCGGCCGTCCCCGTGAAGTCGATGTCCGACATGCCGATGGTGTCGAGGACGAACACCCGTACCGGTCCGGGGGCGTGCGCCAACGCGTCCGACACCTCGTCGCGGAAGCGCATGGCATTGGCGTACCAGATCGGAGTGGCGAAGAGCGCGACAAGGATGCCGGGCTCCTGCTCCGCGCTCGGATCGAGCGCCCAGCGCTGCCAGCTGGTGGTACCGGGCAGGCGCCCCAGCACGTGCAACTGCGGGCGCGAGCTCAGACGGATGCGGTCGAGGATGGCGAGGCCGACGGCGACCGCGATCCCCTGCTCCACGCCCACGAGCGCGACGGCGAGCAGCGTCACCGCGGCGAGGGCGAACTCGAACACGTTGAAGCGGGCGATGGCGATCAGGTCCCGCAGGCGGAACAGCCGCACCGCGACGAAGATGAGGATGGCGGCCAGCGTCGCCAACGGCACGTCCCTGAGCACATTCGCGAAGGGGATGATGATGACGACGACCGCGGCCGCCCCGAGCGCGCCCGCCTGGGTCCGGCCGCCGGCCGTGGCCACGGCGCCCGTGCGCGGAGGGCTGGCGTCGACCGGGAAGGACCCCACGAGGCCGGCCAACACGCTGCCGGCGCCCACCCCGAGGAAGTCCCGCCCCGCGTCGACGTCGTAGCCACCCTGCTCGGCAAAGCCGCGCGTGGTGGCCGCGGTCTGGGTCACGACCACCAACGCCACCACGCCGGCGAGCGGCGCCAGGCTCCCCAGGGTCGACCACGACAGGCCGGTCAGCCCGAGATGGGGCACTCCGGTCTTGACCGTCCCCAGCACGGCGACACCATGGGCCTGGAGGTCGAGAGCGCCGACAAGCGCCGTCGAGCCGACCAGTCCGATCAGCGCGCCCGGGATCCGGCGGTCGACGCGCGCGCTGACGAACATGATGGCCAGGACGCCGACGCCGAGGGCGAGCGACCATCCGTTCACCTCGTTGAGATGGGTCAGCACGTACCCCACGCGGTGCTGATTGGTGCCTCCCGTCGGGGGCAGGCCGAGGAGATCGGGCAGCTGGTGGGCGATGATGATGATGGCCACGCCGGACAGGAAGCCGATGTCGATGGGGGTCGAGAGGAACTCGGCGATCCACCCGAGGCGCAGGATGCTGACGAGCATCACGATGAGCCCGACCATCACCGCCAGGATCGCCACCAGGTCGATGTAGTGGGCAGAGCCGGTGAGGGCGAGAGCGGACACCCCGGCTGCGAACAGCGGGGCGATCGTCGAGTCGGCCCCCACGGACATCTGGGGGTTGGAGCCCAGGAGGGCGAAGAGCACCGTCCCGGCCACGAAGGCGTAGAAGCCGGTGATGGGCGGCATACCGGCCAGCCGGGAGGTCGCCAGCTGCTCGGGCACGGCGATGACGAGGAGCGTGAGGCCGGCCACCAGGTCCGCCGAGGCCCAGGAACGCTGGTAGCCGTGCAGCGAGATCAGGACCGGTGGTCGTGGCACCGCGACATCATCGCCCACCGGCGCGGTTCGCCAGATTGACCCAATTGAATAGTCTCGGGTCGGGAGTCGAGACGCCGTGGCGGCCGGCGTCCCCGTCCCACCCGTTTGAAGGAGGCCCCAGCGATGAGCGACTACCCCTACGCCGACCGTTTCAGCATCCACCGCACGCTGCCCGAGGAGGGCACGAGCCGAGAGGACGTCCTGGCGGAGCTCCACGCCATGGCGACCGAGGAGGACTCGTTCTGGGAGACCGGCAAGTGCTCGGGGACCATGTACTGCGGCGACCACGACCACTACCGGTTCATGAACGAGGCCTTCGGCCTCTTCGCCCACGTCAACGTCCTGCAGCGCGACATGTGCCCCAGCGCCACCAAGTTCGAGGCGGAGATCATCGCCATGACGCTCGGCCTGCATTCCGGCGACATTGCGGTGGCCGCCGGTGACGACCCGTGCGGGCTGGTGACCACGGGCGGGACGGGCAGTATCCTGCACGCGATCCTGGCCTACCGCGAGCACGCGGCCTCCGAGCGCGGCGTCACCCGCCCCAACATGATCAAGCCCGAGACGGCCCATCCCGCGTTCGACAAGGCGTGCCATCTCTTCGGCGTGGAACTGCGGCGGGCGCCGGTCGACCCCACCACCACCCAGGTCGACGTGGACTGGGTGCGCGACCACATCGACGGCCAGACGGTCGCCCTCATCGGTTCTGCGTGCAACTACGGCTACGGCACGGTCGACCCCATCGCCGATCTGTCGGACCTCGCGCTCGAGCACGGTGTCGGGCTGCACGTCGATGGCTGCCTCGGCGGCTTCATCCTCCCCTTCGGCCGGGAGCTGGGCTACGACATCCCGGCCTTCGACTACTCGGTGCCGGGTGTCACCTCCATCTCGGCCGACACCCACAAGTACGGGTATGCCTTCAAGGGTTCCTCCGTCGTCAGCTTCCGCTCCAGAGCGCTGCGCAACGCGCAGTACTTCTACCTGACCGACTGGAGCGGCGGGAAGTACACCTCGCCCGGCATGGAGGGCTCGCGCTCGGGCGGCCTCATCGCCGCCACCTGGGCCTCCATGGTGCAGCTCGGCCACGCCGGGTACCTCGGCTACGCACGGCAGATCTTCGAGACGTCGTTCGCCATGCAGGCGGCGGTCACGTCACACCCAGAGCTGCGCCTCGTCGGGCGCCCCACCTTCCTCTTCTCCTTCACCTCCGACGAGTTCGACATCTACCACGTGAACGACTTCATGCGGACGAGAGGGTGGCGCTTCAACGGCCAGCAGTACCCCAACGCGCTCCACATGGCGGTGACCAGGCCGCAGACCCAGCCCCAGGTGGTGGAAGAGTTCACGACCGACCTCGCGGATGCCGTGGCCTACGCAAAGGCGCACGCCGACGAGGTACCGAAGAGCGGGGCCATCTACGGCGGCGTGGCCGGCGGCATGAACGAGGAGGCGGACGAGTTCATCCGCGCCGTCATGGCCGACATGCTCGACGGGCAGTCGTCCATCCCGGCCAAGTGACCGACGCCGCCCCACCCACCGAATGGGTCGCCGGCTGCGTGGCGGCACAGGAGGGGTTGGACGCCGCGCTCGTCGGCCTGGACGACGCGGCAGCGCGCCGGCCGAGCCTGCTGCCCGGCTGGAGCGTGGGGCACGTGCTCACCCACATCGCGCGCAACGCCGACAGCGTCGTCTGGCGGCTCGACGGTGCGGCGCAGGGTCAACTGCGCGACCAGTACCCCGGTGGCCTGGAGCAGCGGAGGGCGGACATCGAGGCGGGCGCAGGCCGTCCGGCCGCGGACCTCGTGGCCGACGTCCGCCGGACCTCGGCCGCGGTCGCGGCGGTGATGGCGGAGCTACCCCCCGGGGCGTGGGACGCCCTGTCGCGCACCTCCCGGGGCGTGGTCGAGAGCTCCCGCGACGCACTCCTGTCCCGCTGGCGGGAAGTGGTGGTCCACCACGGTGACCTCGGCCTCGCCACGGTGCCCTTCCCGTCCGGGCTCGTCGACGCCTGGCTGCCACAGGAGCTGGTGCGGCTGGCGCTGCGGACCGACCCGGCCCGTCTGCTGTCGTGGATCATCGGGCGGGGCGACCCGCCCGTGTTGGCGGCGTGGTAGCCGAGCCGGCTGCCCGGAACCGCTAGCCCGAGACGAAGGCGTCGCCGGAGCGGTCCACCGCGACGCAGAAGGTGACGGTCGGGCACGAGATGCTCGTGAGGGCGTGGCCGTCGTCGATGAGGGTGCCGGCGCTCCACGAGGTCCCGTTCCATCCGAAGACCCGCCCGATGGAGTCCACGGCGCGGCAGAACGTCGTCGTCGGGCACGAGACGGCGGTGAGCCCGGAGGCGTCGGTGCCGGTGACGGGGGGCTCGCTGGCGATCGACGCCGGCGCCGTGAAGCCCAGGCCGTTCCACGTGAGAACGCTGCCGCTGCTGTCGACGAGCACGCAGAACGACGTGGTCGCACAGGAGACCGAGTTGAGCTGACCCTGCGCGTCGGCATTGCCGGGCTGGGTCCAGGTGTGGCCGTTCCACACCGAGGGTCCGCCCTCGGCAGCGACGCAGAAGGCCGGCGACACGCACGAGATCTGGTTGGCGGCCCCCCACGCCCCCACGTTGCCCGACCAGCCCGAGCCGTCGTAGACGAAGGAGTTGCCCTCACCGTCGATCGTGATGCAGAAGCTGGGTCCCGTGCAGTCGATGGCGGTGATGCCCTGGGCGGCGGGGATGGTCGCCGGGGGTTCCCACGCCGACCCGTTGAAGAGCGCCACCTGGTTCAGGTTGGGCGCGGCGGCACAGAACGCGGCGCCGGCACACGAGAGGTACGACAGACCCTGGGGTGAGGGTGCCGGCACGGCGGGCCCCAGGGCGGTGACATTCTCGATGAACAAGCGGTAGGTCTGACCGGTCACCGACCCCGCCACACAGAACCCGGGCACGGGGCACGAGACGACCGACAGGTTCGCTCCCGCTGCAATGCGGATCGGCTTGGACCAGCTGCCCGCCGCTGCCGTCGTCGTGGGCGTCGTCGCGCGCGTGGACGTGGTCGTGGACGCGCTCGAGCCGTCGGGGCTCTTGCTGCAGCCGGCAACGAGCAGGGAGAGCGCGGCGACGGCCAGCGCCGCCGCCAACGGTCCCGCCCGCCGCCCTCGCACTACTTCGTGACCGGAAGCCCGCTCGCCTCGAGGGCCCGGTGACGCGACCACGTGTCGAGGACGATGAGGGTCTTGGTTCCCGTGACGCGGCCTCGCCGGCGTAGCTGCTCGATCACCTGCCCCAGGCGCTCGACGTCGGGTACCTGGAGCCACACGAGCGCGTCGGGGTCGCCGGCAGTCGTGAACACGGCCTGTACCTCGGACAGCTGCATCGCCGTCTCCTTGATCTCCTGGAGATCAGCGGTGCCGGCGAAACGCACCTCCGTGAAGGCCTGGATCGGACGACCCGCCTTGCGGTGGTCGACCACAACCGTGTAGCCGGCGATCACCCCTGTGCGCTCGAGGCGTTCGATGCGCCGCGTCACCGCGGAGGCCGACAGCGAGACCTGCTCGCCGATGTCGGCCATCGTCCGGCGGGCATTGTGCGACAGCAACTCGATGATGTGGTGATCGATCGGATCTAGCTCCTCTGTTCCCATGGGGTATAAGCCTAACGAAGGCGGGTTCAGCTGCACGTTCAGTGCATCAAGACCCCCCGCTCCCCCGCCTCCGTTGCGTCGGAGTTGTTCCGGTCCCGTGCTCGCGCATCCGACGGTGGACGGACACGGCGTAGGCCCCCGGCGCGGCGAAGGGTCGGCGGTCCCAGGTCGACCATCGGTCTTCGAGTTCGAGGCCGCAGCCGGCAGCGAGAGCGTCGTGGGTGGCGGGCCCGAATCCTCCCGGGCGGATGGAGTACCCCGTGACGAGCCGTCCACCCGGCACCAGCCAACGCGCCGCGTTGGCGATCGCCCGGCCCTCGGTGCCGGGAGGGAGGAAGATGAGCACGTTGCCGGCCATGACGACGACTTCGAACCTACGCCCGAGGTCGAGCTCGGGGTCGGTCAGGTCGCCCTCGACCCACGGCAGGTCGGGCGCCTTCGAGCGGGCCGCGCCGAGCATGACGGGATCGACGTCGATGCCGACGACCACGCGGCCGCGCCGGCTGAGCTCGATGGCGACACGGCCGGTGCCACAGCCGGCATCGAGGACCGAGTCCGGGCCGTACGACTCGACCAGCGCCGCCTCACCGTGCACGTCCACGCCTGCGGAGGCCAACTCGTCGAAACGGCGGTCGTAGGCGGCGCCCCGCGGGACGTCGCTCTCCTGCCACGGGCGCTGCACGCGGGCTACGGAATGGAGGTCCCCCCCGGCAGCGTCTGGGTGGTGGCCCCGGCCGGGAGGCTGAACAGGCTGGCCCCGAGACCGAGGACGACGGTCATGACCAGGACACGCGATCGCATGCCCGAACGGTAGCTTGCACCCCCCTACGGGGGGTGCATCATGGCCGGCTGCGGGCGGGGCTGCCCCGGGGCCTCGGTAGGGTGATCCCTCGTGTGCCTTCTCGTCGTCGCGACGCAGCTGGTGACCGATGAGCCGCTGATCGTCGGGGCCAACCGCGACGAGGTACTGGAGAGGCCGGCGACCGCGATGACCGTGCTGGACCACGGACCCCCGAGGATCCTCGGCGGTCGCGACGAGCTCTCCGGTGGAACCTGGCTCGCGGTCAACGAGCACGGCGTCTGCGCGGGGCTCACCAACCAGCCGCTGGGGGACGCCAAGGACCCCTCGAAGAGGTCCCGGGGCGAGCTCCCTCTCGCCCTGGCCCGCCACGAGACGGCCGCGGCAGCGGTCGACGAGTTGCTGGGGGCGTACCGGCCCGAGGACTACAACGGGTCATGGTTGCTCGTGGGCGATCGCACCTCGCTGTTCTTCGTCGACTTCACGGGGCGGGCCGACCCCGTCGCCGTCGCGCTCGCGCCGGGAATCCACGTGCTCGAGAACCGGGCGCTCGCGGAACCCTCGCGCAAGGTCGACCTGGTGCGGGAGGCGCTCGGCGACCCGGCCGACGGCGACGGCGTGGTGGCCGCATTCCGCGGCGTCCTGGTCGACCACAGGCTTCCCGATGGCGACGAGCGTCCCAACGCGGCGAACTGCGTCCACCTCGACTCGTTCGGGACGCGGTCCTCGTGCATCGTGCGGGTGCCCGCCGGCGCCGGTCCGCCCCGAGTGTGGGTGGCGGACGGCCCACCGTGCTGCACACCCTACGAGGAGGCCGGCGCGCTGTGGAGGCGCGACCCTGCCCCGACGGCTTAGTCCCGGACGAGCGGCTTGTAGCGCAGGCGGTGCGGCTGGTCGGCCTCGACGCCCAGGCGCTTGTGCCGGTCGGCCTCGTAGTCGCTGAAGTTGCCCTCCCACCAGCGGACCTCGGAGTCGCCCTCGAAGGCGAGCACGTGGGTGGCGATGCGGTCGAGGAACCAGCGGTCATGGCTGATCACGACGGCACAGCCGGGGAAGGCCAGCAGGCCGTCTTCGAGGGCGCGCAGTGTGTCGACGTCGAGATCGTTGGTCGGCTCGTCGAGGAGCAGCACATTGCCGCCACTGCTCAGCACCTTGGCCAGCAGCACTCGGTTGCGCTCGCCACCCGAGAGCTGACCGACCTTCTTCTGCTGATCACTCCCCTTGAACCCGAACCCGGCGACGTAGGCGCGGCCGTGCAGCTCGCGACCACCCACGACCAGGCGGTCCACTCCGCCGGTGATCTCCTCGAACACCGTGGCGTCCGCCGAGAGTGCCTCGCGTGACTG
>CAYWDQ010000006.1:0-57593 GCA_964457065.1 uncultured Acidimicrobiaceae bacterium
CACCGCCACCGCCACCGCCACCGCCACCGCCACCGCCACCGCCACCGCCACCGCCCACACATGGCTACTGGCTGGTCGGTTCCGACGGCGGCATCTTCACTTTCGGGTCGGCCGTCTTCCATGGCTCGACCGGAAGTTTGAAGCTCCAGCGACCGGTCGTCGGAATCGTGCCCACGGCCGACCACAATGGGTATTGGCTCGACGCCTCGGACGGTGGTGTGTTTGCCTTCAACACTGGCTTCTACGGTTCTGTCCCCGGACTCGGCCTGCACCCAGCTGGCTCCGGGTTGCCGGACTCGCTGAACGCGCCCATCGTCGGTATGGTGCCCTCCTCCGACGGTGGCGGCTACTTCATGGTGGCCGCCGACGGCGGGGTCTTCGCCTTTGGTGACGCTCACTTCGCTGGCTCGTGCCCAGGCATCGGCGGCTGTATGGGGGCGGCCGTGACTGTTATGCCCGATGCGAGCGGGAACGGCTACTGGCTCGTGACCCAGACCGGAGAGGTCTACACCTTCGGGGACGCGACGTACTACGGCGCTCCGGGCAACGTGGGCGTGCCAGTGACTTCGGCCGTGCGCACACCGGACGGTGGGGGGTACTGGATCCTCCTAGCAAATGGCACCGTCGACGCCTATGGCGACGCGGTCAACCACGGTGAGGCGACAGGGCAGTTCGGTGGTCTCAACCCGGCCACGGCTATCTTCACCACCAGCGACGGCGGCGGATACTGGGTGACGTCGGCCAACGGGGCGGTTGACAACTTTGGCGACGCCCCGAACGACGGCTCCATGGCGAGCACCCACCTCAATGGCCCCATCATCGCGGCAACCGGATTCTGATTCTGATCTCATCTGCAAACTCTTGGGACCGAACTCTCAACCTAGCGGGGTCCCCGGACGAAGATTCTAAACAGCAACAACTTGAATAATCCCAGCTAGATGGCCGTGTAGACATACCGCCGACGACCGCTCATGACCGCTAATTTCCGATCGTTCGGGCACGGATCGCGCGGGAAGCTTCACTCCTATCAAGTTATTCCGGCCTGTTGTGGACGGAGTGAGGCGACGAGGCAGTCAATCCTCTTTAGGCACGTCGCATCCTGCTCAAAGTCGAACGACAGCAAAGCATCCACCGGGCGCAATGCTGGTGGCCTTAGCGTTGTATGCCTAGAGATCGCTCATGGGATGCCATCGAGCACCCAGGCGATCAATCAAAAGGGGAGGCAAAACGATGGAAGAAAACGGTGATGGCTGGCTCATCTTTGCAGCCATCGTGCTGGGAGTCGCGGGCATCATGCGAATCTTTGACGCTATCTGGGCATTCCGCTACCACGGCGTGCTCCCTCAGAACTTCGAAGATGCAATCTTCGGCCACAGCCTGAAGACCTACGGCTGGGTGTACCTCATCGTGGCCATCGTGCTCATCCTCTGCGCATTCGGAGTCGTGGCACGGTCACAGATCAGTCGATGGATCGGGATCTTTGCCGGGGCGATCCTCGCCATCAGCGCGATCTGGTGGATGCCCTTCTACCCTGTGTGGTCCCTCACCTACATTTTTGTCGGCATCCTCGTCATCTACGGGCTAGCCGCCCATGGCGGGCGCGAAGTGAGGACAGGAACGACGACCGAATCGCAGCAACTCACCTGACAGCGTCACGGCCCGCTAGACCTGCCGGGGCGCCCGTGGGTCCTGGCGTTCAGGCGCAGGAATCAGGAGGAGAGGACGAGCAATTCCCAAGCTCCATCGCCGAGGTAGTTGGGGCGGGTATGTCAAGAATGCTGAGGTACCACCCGACTTGGTGATCGCGGGCACCCCTGCGCCCTCGACATCAGTGAACGCTTACTCCAAGTCCTCCTCGATCACAGCAATGGCCATTTCCAGAGCCTCGGCGATGTTGATCGCGGCTGACATGACCCGGGCCGTCCCGATGATCGGGGCCACAGCCACAAGGACGTTCTGTGCGTCTTCAATCGTGATCCCCGCTTCGGCTGCCGGGCCGATGTGAAGGAGATAGGAGACCGGACGAGCATCGACGGCCGCGAGGGCCGCGAGTCGGACCAACAAGAGGGCTTCAGGCGCCAGCTCACATTCCGCAACCGACACTGCGGTCATGGCGGCAATCGTGTCGAGAACCGGGGTGTCTTGGGATTCATCAGGCATGGTGTAACTCCTTTGAGTTAGGGCATTCGGCGTCGGTCGGGTACACAGGCTTCAGGGGCCATAGCCACCCTGGCAATCCGGCGCCCTGAAGGCTAGGGCCAAAATGATCCCACTGCCCACAGGGTCCTTAATGGCGAACATGCGTCGGCGACCCTTTGCCCTGATCGCGGCAAAAGGCTGCCCGAAGCGTGCCGTCAGCCTCGACGCAAGTGATCCGGGTCGCGTGCATCGCACAGGGCGGCCACGGTGGTCAGCCCGCCGATGAACGCGTAAAACGTCCAAGGAAGGGCGAGGCCCACAAGCACATAGATCAGCAGGGCAATTCCCCAGAATCCCAGAGTGCCCACTGCAGCTCGGGCAAGTGTGGAGTAGAACCAACGTCTAGCTGCGCGTCGGTGCTCACTGGGCCAGGCAGGTTCCAGTACTTCGTCCACACTCCGACGGATGTGTTCTTCGGAAACGGACATGCAGGCTCCCGAACTCTTTGTACTCCCTCAGAACCATGATGAATACCCCTCTCTTGCGCAGACCACGGCTGCCGTCCCGACGACGGGTTCTGGGGACACCACTTGGGTCCAAATGAGGCCATGGGAGTATCCTCGGACGGCGATGCCGGTTCGAAAGGCCTCTTACCTTTGACCGGTGCCAATACGTCTGCCGCCTGGCTGTGGCCCGATGACCTCGACGCCATGATCGCTGCGCCAGAGTTCCACACGATCCTCTTCGAGGACGACCGGGTCAGAGTTCTCGATGGACGTGTGCCATCTGGTGCCACGGTGCCTGTACACACCCACCGGTGGGGAGGAGTCCTCTATATCCTTGCGAGCAGCGATTTTATCCGCCGTGATCCCGACGGCAATGTGCTCGCCGATACCAGGGCGTCGAAATCCACACCCATCGTGGGCACAGCCGTCTGGGGCGCACCGCTCACGCCGCACTCCCTGGAGAACGTTGGCAGGGAGGAGTTCCGCACGCTCACGGTGGAGATGAAGAATGGGAGTGGGAATCACCCGACTTGATGATCGTGGGCGCTTGTCATGCGTCACGACACGAGACGCAACGCTGCCCAACTGGAACATGACAGGAGAAGCGGCAATGCCATTGGAATTTGATGCATCAGCGATTCGAGCCGTATTAAGAACGGAAGACGATCACTGGGTGGTCGCAATCGAAATGGCTACCGGCGGAAGCTGGGGGCAGGCGGATACAACCTGGAGGTCCGACATCATCAGTCGAAACGAGCTCCGCGACGAGATCGGCGATGATCGTATCTCCCATGATGAGGACGTCATTGGGTTCATCGAGGTGAGTCTCCGCCGAGCGGGATGGCGCGCAGCAAGAAGAGGTGACCCCGTTACTCCTCCCACGCTTGAAGTCTGGGAGCTGAGTCCAGCATCCGAGTACGGGCGGCCTAAAAACCTGTTTTCCTAACTCCCGGAGCCAGACTCACCACAACCCACGCGGCGTGCCCCAGAGCTATCGGTCGGGCAACGCCCGCCCGATTGGCAAAAGGGGGCAGGTCGTCCACGCGAATCTGTCGCAGCCCCGTCAGCCCCTCGGGCGGTATCGCAGTCGGCCGAGCAAGAGCGTGGCGTCGAGGACCCGCTCGCGCCCGTCGCGCGCCCGGACCAACTCAAGACGATGCGGTTCAAGTTGGAAGACATCTCGACCAGCGAGAGCAACGACGAAGGCTCCGGGGGAGAGACT
The DNA here is from genome assembly GCA_964457065.1 of uncultured Acidimicrobiaceae bacterium. Classification (GTDB taxonomy): domain Bacteria; phylum Actinomycetota; class Acidimicrobiia; order Acidimicrobiales; family RAAP-2; genus Bog-473. Next base: position 3,868 of record CAYWDQ010000006.1, read on the forward strand.
CGAACTCTCAACCTAGCGGGGCCCCCGGACGAAGATTCTGAACAGCACGAACTTGAATAATCCCAGCTAGATCGCCGTGCGGACATACCGACGACGACCGCTCATTACCCCTATTTTCCGTTCGATCGCGCGCGGATCGCGCGCGGAGCTTCACTCGTATCAAGTGATTCCGGCCTATTGCGGACGTGGGACGGCGCGACAGTCAACGGGTTCGCCACGCCGCCAGAAATCGAGGTGCGTTGCAACCGACCACTCCTCGATTGCTCCTCGGTCTGGCCCGGGGGGAATCGAGTCGTCTTCGGCCAAGGCCTCCAGCTCGGCATCGAGTTCCAGCGATCGATTCCACCACTCCTCGAATGCCACTTCGCCTCGGCGGACAGCCAGGAGCCATTCGGCAGGCTCACCCTGAATCGGGAGATTCAGACCACCGGTACGGAGCAATTCCAACCCCTGGAAGCCCAGTCGGGCACAGTGCATGGCGTACTTCGTGTCGTAGCCGACCGATTCATTCAGATGCTCCCGCGGCCCCCCTCCCCTTCTGCCATGTCGGGCACCACCTATGCCCAACAGACGGACGGCCTGCGACTGCATGTACCCGCGGTAGCGAGGGATGACGTGGCGCCCGACGAAGAGATCACCCAAGCCCTGCAATTCGAGACCTTCAGGAGTCGCCTCGAGGACGGGTGCCCACAAGGACATGAGCACCGACGGGTTGCCTGAGGCAGCCAAGTACAGGAACCGACGCAGCGGGTGAAGGGTCCTGTCGACGTCGCCCGGACCTGACTTCACGCCTTCGGGCTGCGTTCGCTGCATGATCGTTGCCGGACCTCCTGGATCAAGCCCCAGCACCTCAACTGGGCTCTCAATCACAATCGCTGTCTCGTCCTGGTCCTCGCCACCGGGCAAGCCCGTGCCGTGGGCTGTCGAACCCACTTCGACGAGCAGGATCGTCCCAGGCGGTAAGGGCGGAATGTCCATGACTCCATCATGCTTCCTGTCGGGAGCTGATCGGAGCGATCGGCGACAGATCCAAGTCACCGTATGCAGGCGGAGTCGCGGTTTTGTCGCACATCGGGATATGACAGAGGGTTCACGCGCAAATATCTAAATGACGTACGACATAAATGTACGGAAATGAGAAAGTGTTCCCACCAGATGACTCATCGGTGTACCATTTCCAACATGAAGCACGTTTACGCGTACAGCTGCCGGCCGCACCGGCACTCAGAAGGCCTCAGAGGCCTTCTGACGTCGCGCGGGCGCGCCATGGCCCAGATTTTGAAGGCCCAATCCTTCAATTGGGTCGTGACCGATCCCCAGGAGGTGCCCTCAACGGCATAACTAGGACTTACATACGTCCAGTTCGTTGAGGAGCCGCTTCCGGAAGGGGGCGGCTCTTTTGTATTCCTGGGCCAAATGCACAACTGAATAGCCAAACACTCGAAGGGGTGTAGTCCAGCGGAACGGACAGCCGGCTCCAACCCGGCGGACGTGGGTTCGACTCCTGCCACCCCTGCTGGGCGAAGCTTTGCCCTTTTTGCCAAATAGGCAAGTAAACCAGCGCACATTGACAACTAAATAGTACGCCAGATTGGGGATCGGAGCCACGCCTATTGGCGCGGCTACACCGACCGATCCCGCCCCGGTGACCTCTGTTGGCTAGAGGAGCGCGGCCGTAACCCGCGCGGCATTGTGCCTGCGGTCGTTCGATTCGACCCACCGGGACCCTCGGCCCAGAGCACGAGTGGCAGTGCACCTCGTTTGCAACGAGACGCGTGCCGGTTCGAGCCCGGCTGGGTCCACCACGCGGGCGTGGCGGAAATGGAAGACGCGCTGGGCTCAGACCCCGGTGGGCTCACGCCCTTGAGAGTTCGACTCTCTCCGCCCGTACCAGGCGCCTCTAGCTCAGTGGTAGAGCGATGGACTCTTAATCCATGTCGTCGGGGGTTCGAGCCCCTCGGGGCGCACTCGACCGGAATCATCCGGTCGGAACACCTGGTTGTAGCTCAGTTTGGACAGAGCACCCGGTTCGGGACCGGGGGGTCGGCGGTTCGAGTCCGTTCAACCAGACCAGCGGTGATTGACGCAGCACCGCCTATTCGGGAGTGGTCCAGCGGTACGGACGCTCGGCTCTGGACCGAGAGACGGTGGTTCGAATCCATCTTCCCGAGCACCGGAGAGGCCCGGTCAATGCCTCATCGTGCCGCAGTAGCTCACTCGGGAGAGCGCCGCCCCGTCAAGGCGGAGGCAACGGGATCGAAACCCGTCTGTGGCGCCAAGCCCTGGTGGTGAAAACGGATGATCACAGGAGATTACGGATCTCCAGTTCCGGGTTCGAATCCTGGCCGGGGTGCCAGCTCGTCGTAGCTCAGACGGACAAGAGCGCTGCCCTCCGAAGGCAGAGGCCACTGGTTCGAGTCCAGTCGACGAGGCCACGCCGCCATAGCTCAGTGGGAAGAGCGCAGCCCTGGTACGGCTGAGGTCCCCGGGTCGGCTCCGGGTGGTGGCTCTGGACCGATTCGGGTCCTACTGCCCCCGTGGCGCGACTGGACGCGCAACGGTCTCCTACACCGGAGGATGCTCGTTCGAATCGAGCCGGGGGGCGCTGTCGGACGAAGACATTCGGTGCCGAGTTGCATTGGAGGGTTGACCGAGAGGAAAGGTGCTCGCTTGCTAAGCGATGGCCGAGGGCAACCTCGCCAGCGTTCGATCCGCTGCCCCTCCGCCCTGGAAGGTATGCCTCGTTGGCTGGGGGCACCCTGTTTCGAAAACAGTGACACGGCTCCGCCGTGGGGGTTCGACACCTCTACCTTCCGCTCAAGTTCACGGCCCGTTCGTCCAGCGGTAGGACGGCTGCCCCTCACGCAGCGGACGCAGGTTCGAGTCCTGCACGGGTCACCATCGGCCGGAGACGCGCACCCCGGTCCGTCCTGTGGGCGCAAGGCCTGCGGTGGACAACAGAAAAGGAAAGCCGGCATGCACTCCCCCCGGGGCATGACGTGATCCAGTGCGCACATTTTGCGGAGTAGCTCAGCGGAAGAGCGGGTGGCCGTTAACCACCGTCGTCGGGGGTTCGATGCCCTCCTCCGCAGCCACGGCACCGTGGCCGAGGATTCAGGTACCCGATTGCAACCCGGGTCACGCTAGTGAGACTCCAGCCGGTGCCTCCATCGCAGTAGTAGCTCAGTGGCAGAGCGTCTCGTTGCCAACGCGAAGGTCGCGGGGTCAGGACCCGCCTACTGCTCTCCGGGGTCAAGGTGTTGACAGATACACGCGTGGCTTCCACCCACGAGTAATGGGGGCGGTACCCATTGACCCCTCCATCTGCCCGCTCGGGAGTCGTCCAACGTCAAGACGCAAGGTTTTGGTCCTTGAGATGAGGGTTCGACACCTTCCTCCCGAACCACCTGAAAGGAGGTGCTCATATGAGAAGCAACCGACTCACACTCGTCGGCCCCGAGGATGGCGTAGACGTGCCCAGCGACGACGCGACGGACCTTACCCCGGTGCTGATAACGCGGGACCCCGGACCACCCGCGCTGCGACTCGTGCAGGTTGATGAAGGACCCCTTCCAGACGACGCAGCGTGACCTGCTCCCGGAGAAAATGCCGGCCGGGCCCAACGGGATGGGCGCTGGCTTTGTAACCCAGTCGATCCGGGTTCGAGTCCCGGGGCCGGCCCCATGGTCGTGTAGCTCAGTTGGGAGAGCGCGCGCCTGAAACGCGCGAGGCGGTGGATCGAAACCACCCATGACCACCACGGACACATAGCTCAGAGGCAGAGCGCCGGCATGACACGCCGGAGGTCGGGCTTCCGGAACGCCCTGTGTCCACCAGACCAATCACGGCCCGGAGTCAGCCGGTGACGACGCCGCTCTGATACAGCGGAAGGCCTCGTTCGACACGGGGCGGGCCGACCGAGCGCTGGCGGCGCCCGACGGGACGGGCCCGGGACTTTTAATCCCGACTGAGCCGGTTCGAGCCCGGCCGCCAGCACATACTCGACGCATCCGTAGCTCAACGGCAGAGCGCCACGTTCACACCGTGGAAGTCGGAGGGTCAGCACCTCCCGGATGCACTTGGGCGGACCACGTCCAACATGGTGGATGGAGCCGGATGGAGAGGCGGGTGGTCGTGACCCACCCAGCAGGGAGTTCGATTCTCCTCATTCACCCCGGGTCTGAGGACCCGTAACGCATCGCAGCGGGGAGGGATGGTGACCTCACGGGTCTCATACGCCCGAAGATCTCCGGTCAGTACGGAGCGCTGCGACTGGGGTCGGGCCGGTCGCCCAGGACGGTCTTATCAACCATCCGCGTCGGGGTCAGCACCCGGGGCCCCAACCATCTGGCCCCTGTAGCCCAAACGGTAGAGGCAGCTGGCCCAAACCCAGCGTGTGCACGTTCGAATCGTGTCGGGGGTACCTCGCCGGTGATGCTCGGGTGGCTGAGCGCCCGCTTCGTACGCGGGAGCGCGAGAGTTCGACACTCTCCACCGGCTCTTTGCAGACCAGCCCGAAGGCTGGAACACGTTCGAGTGGTGGAACGGTAGACACGCCAGCTCGAGGAGCTGGTGCCACAGCGAGCGTCCGGGTCCGACTCCCGGCTCGAACACACAGGTCGGTCAGACGACCCAATCTGGCGCACCATTTGGTTGTCACTGCGTCCATCACGCAGACGGGAAGTGAACACGATGCCGAAGCAGATCAACGCGAACCTGACCTCATGGGCCAGCGAGCTCGACGACAACGCCCTGGAGCAGGCACTGCGGACCTCGCGGCTGCCGATACTCGCTGGGCCCGTCTGCCTGATGGCGGACGCGCACTTCGGTCTGGGGGCAACGGTCGGCAGCGTGGTGGCGACCAAGAATGCGCTCCTGCCCTCGGCGGTCGGTGTCGACATCGGCTGCGGCATGGTGGCGGCAGAGACCAACCTCGCCGCAGCCGAGCTGCCGGACGACCTCACCGCTCTCCACGGCTTGCTGCGCGACCGGATCCCGGCCGGTGTCGGAAAGGGGCACGAGCGCTCCGAGGGCAGTGTGCCGCCGGCGCTCGAGGCCCTGGGACTACCGCCGGGCTCGGCTTCGGAGCTTTCGGAGCGTCAGAAGATGACCATCGCCGTGCAGTTCGGCAGCCTCGGCAGCGGTAACCATTTCGTCGAGGTCTGTCTGGACGAGCGCGATCGCGTCTGGATCGTGCTGCACTCGGGTAGCCGGGGTATCGGCAACCAGCTGGCCACGGCCCACATCAAGACGGCTCGCCTGCTCGCCCAGGAGGAGGGTCAGGTCCTCGAGGACCGCGACCTGGCCTGGTTGGCGGAGGGCCGGCCGGAGTTCGACGCCTACGTGTCGGACATGCTGTGGGCCCAGCGCTACGCCTGGGGCAACCGCGAGCAGATGATGGATGCCGCTCTGACGGCTCTGCGAGTGGCCGTACCCCATGCCCTCGAGACCGAGCGCATCAACTGCCACCACAACTACGCCTTCAAGGAGACCCACCGGGGCCAGGAGGTATGGATCACCCGCAAGGGTGCCATCCGGGCCGGACGCTCCGACATGGGGGTCATCCCGGGTTCCATGGGCGCGTCGTCGTTCATCGTGCGGGGCAAGGGCAACGAGGCTTCGTACGAGTCGAGCTCCCACGGCGCCGGTCGGCGGCTCGGTCGCAAGGCGGCCTTCCGCCAGTTGACCACCGAGTCGCTCCGGACCGCGATGGCGGGCCGGGCGTGGGACGACACCATGGCCGAGCAGCTTGTCGACGAGCACCCAGACGCATACAAGCCGATCGCCCAGGTCATGGCCGACCAGGCCGATCTGGTCGAAGTCGTCCACGAGCTGCACCAGGTCGTGAACCTCAAGGGGACGTAAGAGTCCCATCGAAACCGGAACGTTGAACGAAGGAGGAAGAAGGTGAAACTGGCAGAGGCACTGTTGCTGCGTGCCGATCGAAACAGAGCTTGGAGCAGCTCAAGCAGCGCGTCCTGGTGAGCGCTCGCTATCAGGAGGCGAGCAGCCGCCAGAGGACGCCCGCGACCTCGTGTCGGTGGCGTCGGCCTGTTGGACGAGCTCGAGGGTCTGATCCGCAACATCAACAGGACCAACTCAGGCACCGTCATGGCGGACGGTCGGACCCTGACGGATGCGCTGGCGGAGCGAGACGTGCTTCGACTCAGATACTCGATGCTCAAGACTTCGGCCGAAGCGGCATCTGGTGCGCTACAGCAGACCGGGTTCATGCGGGCCACCCGGTCCGAGCTCAAGTACATGCGCGCCCTCGACGTGAAGGGCCTGCGCCAGCAGGCATCGGATGTCGCTCGGCGAGCTCGTGAGCTCGATGCACGGATTCAGCAGGTCAACTGGACGGCCGAGCTACAAGAGGCATGAGGTAGCAATGGCGCGTGAAGTTGGTAGGAAAGTAGGTAGAGCGAGTTCCAACCCATTCTGGGGGTCAAGCCAGAAGCAAGCCTTCAAACGGCTCTGGTGAGCGCGAGGGCGGCGCATCAGGGGTTCGAGTCCCCGCATAACAAAAGCAAGCCCAGCACTGTGCACAGTTCACGGCGTATAGGGCACCGAGCATCACCAGGAACTAATCACCAACGGACCGAGGGTGGGACAGGGGATTTCACGCGCAATCGATTGGCGTCATAATCAAACGAGTGCATCGGAGAGGGACACGCTCAACGGTGCAAATGCGAGTGGCAACCTAGCGGGCCCTCCGGACGAAGACTTTGAACAGCATCAACTTGAATAAGCCCAGCTAGATAAGCATGTCGATACACCGCCGATGACCGCTCATGACCCCTAATTTCGGGTTCTTCGCGCGCGGATCGCGCGCGAAGGTTGACATCTCTCAAGCACTCCTGGTCTGTCCCGTGTCCCAATCGACCACGAGTGAAGGGCCGAGCGCGAGGGTCAGACTCCGATCAGGCCCCGGTAAAAGGCCCCAAAGGCAGCGCCGCCGTCGGGATGCAGGGCCTGTACCGCCTCCACGCTGACAGTGCGGATCTGGCGTTCGGAAGTGTCGGGAAAGGCCGCCCCCAGCTCGGCGACTCGTCGCCAGGCACTCTCGAAGCGGGCCGGGGCACAGAGGGCGTAGACGAAGCGGTCGACCTCATCGGACTCGACGAGGAGATGACCTAACGCCAGGTTGCGCGCCGGCTGACTCAGCTGGCGACGCACCAGACAGCCTCCGTCGTCTGCCGCGCCGTTGGGTAGAGCGACGGGTTGCTTAGCGAGGTACTGGTCGTAGCGCCTGCGGCCCTCGCCATGGTTGCGTAGCTGGAAGCAATTCGCGGCATCCCCGCCAAAGAGGCCGACCGAACGGCAGGTGGGCCGGGCATCGTTGTGCTCGCTGTCGTACGCGCTGCAGTGCCCGAACTCCTCGGTGAATTTCACCTCTATCAGCGCCGCGATGCGTCTGCCCTCGGCGTCAGTCCCACGCATGAAGACGTCGACCTGGGTCTGGTGCTCGTGGCCGGGGCGCCTCTCCCCCAGGCGGTCCCCCGGGTCGACGTACTCGAATTCAAGCGAACTCGCCTCGACCACGGAAGTTCCGATGAGCTCGAAGAGCGCGAGGTAGGCGCTGGTGTCGATCGGAGCGAAGAGATTGATCGCTAGCGCCTGGGACGAGCGAACACTCAGAATCCAGCGATGGTCTGCGCCTCTCGCGAAGACCTTGCGGAACTCACTCAACGCGGCAGGCAGCGCGGCGTCCTCGACGCGGCCAAAAAGCTGGCGCCGTCCTTCAATGAGTGTCGCGTTGACCTTGGGCAGCCATCGCTGTGGCTGGACCGGCTTGCCGACTGATCGGTCGCCCTTCCTGTATGGGGGAATACGAAATGGTCCACTCAGCCTTGGAGGAGCGTAGCGAGGATCGTCGACCAGCCAGATGTTGCACCTGAACTTCTTGGAAAGGACCTCGAGCTGGTTGGAAAGGTATCGCCCGATGATGCGCTTCTCCGGGCTCACCGTGCCGTTCGGCCTCGCCTTCACGACGGGAGCGCAGATCAGGTGAATCTGGAGCTGCTGTGGGCTCTCGGGCGAGCGCCACCCGTTGCGGGCGCGGATGGTCGCCTCGTTGGCAAGTACCCAGACGGCGTAGTCGAGAGCCTGGAGCACGACGGTGACGTCATCGGGGTCGACCTTGGTCTCCACCAGATGTAACCGGTCTTTATCGTCGATGGCCAGGAAATCGATGAAGCCGGCGTTTCCCTCACCTCGCCATACCGGGTACTCGGGCTTCACGTCCCTGAGACCGAGGCGCTCGTTGAGAACTCCCCCTTCGAGGTTGGCCTGGAGGCGGTGCTCGAGGTACGTCACGTCGTTCGGGTCCATGCGCTTAGCCACATCGCGGATGATCCGCTCCTGCATGAGCGCGACCTCTTCGGGTCGAAGCGGGTCGTCCGCGGTCACTGTCCGCTCAATAGCGCGTTCGGCGCCATAGGGGAGCTTGCCCTTGTAGTCGACCCCGGCGATTAGGTCGATACGGTCCCCGTGCCGGCTGGCGCGCAGCACCTGGAGTCCGGCGCATTTCCAGGTGACATAGTCGATTCGAATCGCTTCTTGAAGCAGAGGATTCTGGCGCACCCAGGTGAGCAGCTCAACGATCAGGTTTTCACCATCCCCGAGGTCGTGATCTCGAGCGTCTTCACGATGTCTGTCCTTTGCTACCTCGATCGTTTCGACACGAGAGAAGACGACGGCTGGAGTCGGGAGGTTCTCGGGTCCGTAGACGAAGACGCGGATGCAGCCGTCGATCCAGGCGAGCCGGGCGAGGGTGACGCGTTCGTAACCGACGGGTAGGACGAGCACGAGATCCTTGTCTCCTTGCCAGGCAAGCGCGTAGGCGAGAACCTCGTCCATGACGCTAGGGTCTTCGTGAGTGCCCACCACGACCACCAGCACGTCACCGTGACTGCCAGTAAACCACCGCGCCTTCATGGAGGTCCTCGGGTTCGAAACGAATGGATCGACCTCGCCCGCAACACTCTCGGCTAGCTGACAAGCGAGTCGGGCGAAGCGATTGCGGCGCGTCGCAAGCGTCTCGGACTCCAGCGCTTCCGGCTCTGGCCGGCTAGCGGTCGTCATGCCCACAATCTAGGAGCTGGCTGTTCGCGCCACGTTGTTCACGGCACGAATCGAAGCGCCGATGCTGCCGTCACTCATTCCGCCTGCCAGGCCTCCGCCGCCCAATGAGCGGATCGCTGGGCGGGTACGCGCTCGAGCTACTCAGACGCAGAGCACCGCTGCCCAACCGTCAATTGGGTGCTGGACCTACCACCCCTGACCAGCGAAAACGACGACGAAAGCTCCGGGGGAGAGACTCGAACTCTCAACCTAGCGGTTAACAGCCGCTTGCTCTGCCATTGAGCTACCCCGGAAGGGGTTCAAGAAAACAGCCCCCGAACGATATCAGCGGCTCACGCCACCACCGTCGAGGGCATACCCGAGTGTCGATTGGTTCAGGACTCTTCGAGATAGTCCCTCAACAGATGGGCCGCGTCCGGCCGGCGCAGCTTGGCCAGGGTCTTGGATTCGATCTGGCGCACCCGCTCCCGCGTGACGCCGAACTCCTTGCCCACTTCTTCGAGGGTGCGGATCTTGCCGTCGTCGAGCCCGAAGCGGAGCCGCACGACGTCCTGCTCGCGCTCGGACAGGTGGCCGAGCGCCTCGCGCACCGCCGCGTCGAGTAGCGAGCGCGTCGCCGCGTCGTCGGGCACTACCGCTCCCCTGTCCTCGATCAGGTCGGACAGGTTGAAGTCGTCCTCGTCCCCCACCGGCTGCTCGAGCGAGACCGTGTCCTGGTTGATGCGCAAGATCTCGCGCACGCGCTCCATCGGGAGCTCGACACGCTGCGCCACCTCTTCGATCGTCGGCTCGCGCCCAAGTTCCTGCAGAAGCGCGCGCTGCGCCCACACCACCTTGTTGATGGTCTCGACCATGTGCACCGGGATGCGGATCGTGCGCGCCTGGTCCGCGATCGCACGCGTGATGGCCTGGCGGATCCACCACGTCGCATAGGTGGAGAACTTGAAGCCCTTCGTGTGGTCGAACTTGTCGACCGCCCGCATCAGCCCGAGGTTGCCCTCCTGAATGAGGTCCAGGAACGCCAGCCCGCGGTTGCGGTACCGCTTGGCGATCGACACCACCAGGCGCAGGTTCGCCTCGATCAGCTCGTCCTTCGCCTGCAGCCCCTTGCGCACCAGGCGCTTGTTGCGGGACAGCCCACCGGCGTCGAGCAGGTCCTCCTTGGGCCCCTCCCCCGCCACGGCCGCCTCGTGGGCGGCCAAGATCAGCGCCGCCGCGTTGCCCTCTTCGATGGTCTTGGCGATCTCCACCTCGAGCTCCGCGTTCAGCAGCGGGACCCGGCCGATCTCCTTGAGATACGTGTGCACGGGGTCCTCGGCGCTGCCGCTCGTCTCGGCCGATACCGCCCGCCGGGTGCCGTTCGTCTCGCGGCGGGCGGGCGAGGCGCCGTTTTCCCGCTGCGTCGCCCGTGCCGCCTTGCGCGGCGCGGTGAACTCGACAGCCAATTCCTCGACGTCCTCTTCGACGAGCACCACACCCTCGGCGGTGACGCGGTGGATCAGCGTCGTCAGCACCTCGGGCGTCAGTTCCACCGCGTGCAGCGCGTCGATCAGTTCGTCCTGTGTCAGCTGTCCCTTCTCGCGGCCCGCCGCGAGCGCGGCGTCGAAGTCGACCTGCGAGACGCCTTCGGGCAGCGCGACGTGCGCGACGGACGCCAGTGACCCGTTGGTCGAAGACCCGTTGGTCCCAGACCCGTTCGTCGCGGGAGGCACGCCAGGCGCGTCCAGACCCTCGTCGTCGATAGCGATTGCAGAATCCTCGCTCACCCTCGGCCTGCCAAATCCGTCACTCCTCTGGGTCCCTCTCGACCAACCACGCTACCAACCGGTCGGCGGCATCGCGCCCGGAGGCCGATTCTTCGAGTTCGTCCAGCCAGTGACGCACCTGCACGGTCTCGGCCGCCGAGGCCTGCCACGAGTCGGCGCCTGCCCGTGACTCGATCTCGATGTCGGCCAGGGCGCGCCGGGCCGCGCCGCGCAGGAGCGCGGTCACGACGGAGTCGACCGGGTCACCCAGTTCAGGGTCGCCCGACATGGGCTCTTCGACAACGACGCGTCGCAACAGGCTCGCCACCTCCGGTGACGCGGACTCCACCGCCTCGTGCACGCTGTCGCTCTCCAAGAGTGCGACGAACGCCTGGCGTTGCAGGGGGTCGGCGAAAAGGACCGCATGCACTCGATCCGCTACATCTTCGGGTCGATGGACCGCCAACTTGAGTGCCTCGAGTCCCGGCCCTGGTCGCAGCGCTGCGGTGACGGCGGCACCGCGGCCGTTCTCCTCCGGCGCGAAGTGGTCCCCGTCGTCCTCCGGGTACTCCATGGGCGGGGGCTCGTCTCCCCGGCGGGCCCGGCCACGCCGGGCCGGGGCTTCGGCGGGAGGGTGGGCCCGCAGGTGGTCCAGCCGCTCGCGGAGCCGGGCCGGGTCGACCTTGCACAGGTCGGCCAGCTGCATCACGTACTGGTCGCGCACCAGGTCGTCCGGGTGCTCCGCCACCGCCGTCAGCGCCGCCTCGGCCGCCCGCGCCCGGCCCTCCGCCGTCTTGAGGTCGCCGGCGGCGAGCATGCGGTCCACCCGGAACTGGAGGAACGGCCGGGCCTCCTTGATGGCGCCGGCCAACGCAGCCGGGTCGGTGCGGGCCAGGTCGCCGGGGTCGCTGCCGCCCGGCATGTCCGCCACGACGACGTCCACCTCGTGCTTGCGCTCCCACTCGTAGACGCGTGAGGTCGCGCTCTGGCCGGCCGCGTCGGCGTCGTAGGCGAGGACGATGCGCTTGGCGAAGTTGCGCAGCAGCGTGAAGTGCTCCTCGGCCAGCGCGGTGCCGCACGTCGCGACGGCCCACGGCACGCCGGCCTGGAAGCAGCCGATGACGTCGGTGTAGCCCTCGCACACGACGACCTCGCCCTGGGCGATGATCCCCTTCTTGGCCCAGTTGAGCGCGTAGAGCGTGCGGCGCTTGGAGTAGATCGGCGACTCCTGCGAGTTCTTGTACTTCGGCTCCGGACGCTCCGGCGGCGCCGACCCCGGCCGGTGCGGCAAGATGCGCCCGCCCAGTGCGATGGGGCGGCCCGAGGGGTCGCAGATCGGGAACAGCACGCGGGCCCGGAAGAAGTCCTGCGCCCGGCCGCGCCGGTTGATGAAGCCGAGGCCCGAGTCCGACAGCACCTTCTCGGGCAGCTGCAACGCCTTGGCCAGCGCGTCCCAGTCGTCGGGGGCCCACCCCAGCCGGAACTGTCGCACGACGTCGCCGTCGTAGCCGCGCGAGCGCAGGTAGTCGCGGGCCGGCCCGGCGTCGGGCGAGCGCAGCAGGCGCTCGTGGTACCAGGTGACGGCGCGCTCCATGGCCTCGAGCAGCTCCGAGCGGCGCTTGTGGTCGCGGCCCTGCTCCTGGTCCTCGTGCAGGGTGATGCCCGCCCGGTCGGCCAGCAGGCGCACCGCGTCCACGAAGTCGAGGTGCTCCATGGCGCGCACGAAGGTGATGGAGTCACCGGACTCCTGGCAGCCGAAGCAGTAGTAGAAGCCCTCCTCGGCGTTGACGCTGAACGACGGCGTCTTCTCGGTGTGGAACGGGCACAGCCCGCTCCAGCGCCGGCCCACCTTCTTCAGCAGCGCGTGCTCGCTGATGAGGGCCACGATGTCGGTGGCCGCCCGGACCTGGGCGACTTCCTCGTCCGGTATCCCCACACCCTGACGGTACCGCGGCGATGTGCGTCCCGTGACTGGCCTACGGTTGGCCGATGGCGGTGACCCTCTACGGCGTCTGCGCCCTGACCTTCATGATGGGCATGTACGCCCTGGAGGCCCGCGGCAGGGTGTTCGTCCTGGCCTTCGCCGTCGGCTGCGCCCTCTCGAGCTCCTACGGCTTCCTCTCGGGCGCCTGGCCCTTCGGCGTCGTCGAGGCCATCTGGACCGTCATCGCGCTCCGGCGCTACGTGGTCGCCGGTCGTCCCGGCGAGCCGGCCGCATAGTGGCTGTCTAACTACTTGCCCTTGGCGGGCGCCTTCTTCTCCTCCGCCTCCGCCAGCACCGACTGCGCGGCGGCCAGGCGGGCCACCGGCACCCGGAACGGCGAGCAGCTCACGTAGTCGAGCCCGGCGTCGTAGAAGAGGCCGATGGAGGCGGGGTCGCCCCCGTGCTCGCCGCAGACGCCGACCTTGAGGTCCGGCTTGGTCGACCGGCCCCGCTGGGTCCCGAGCCGCACCAGCTCGCCGACGCCGTCGAAGTCGACGACCTCGAAGGGGTTGCGCGGCAGCAGGCCGAGCTCGAGATAGGCGTCCATCATCCGGCCCTCGACGTCGTCGCGCGAGAAGCCGAAGGTCATCTGGGTCAGGTCGTTGGTCCCGAAGGAGAAGAAGTCGGCCACCTCGGCGATCTCGGCCGCGCGCAGGGCCGCCCGCGGCGTCTCGATCATGGTCCCGATCGTCACCTCGAGCTTGCCCGCCTTGGCGGTGGCCGCCTTGGCCCCCTTGGATGGGCGCGGGGCACGCTCCTTGTTGACGTCGGCCACCGCGTCCTCGACCCAGCCCCGGGCGAGGGCGAGCTCGGCCCGGGTCACCGTCAGCGGGATCATGATCTCGACGATGGGGTGGCCGCCGTCGGCCACCCGCTGGCGGGCCGCCTCCATGAGCGCGCGCACCTGCATGGCGTAGAGGCCGGGCTTGATCACCCCGAGCCGCACGCCGCGCGTGCCCAGCATCGGGTTGGACTCCTGCCAGGACAGCGCGGCCTCGTAGAGGCGCCGCTCCTCGGGGTTGAGCCCGACCGTGGCGTCCTTGTGGGCCAGCTCCGCGGTGGAGGGCAGGAACTCGTGCAGCGGCGGGTCGAGCAGGCGCACCGTGACCGGCAGCCCGTCCATGGCGGCCAGGATGGCGATGAAGTCCTCGCGCTGCACGAGGCGCAGCTCCTCGAGCGCGTCGGCCTCCTCGGAAGGCGAGTGGGCCAGGATCATGCGGCGCACCACCGGCAGGCGGTCCTCGCCGAGGAACATGTGCTCGGTGCGGCACAGCCCGATGCCCTCGGCGCCGAGCTTGCGCGCGTTGGCGGCGTCCTCGCCGGTGTCCGCGTTGGCGCGGACGGCCAGGTGGCCCTTGCGGATGTCGTCGGCCCACGAGAGGACGACGTCGAAGGCGGCCGGTGGCTTGGCCGCGGTCAGCGGCACCTGGCCCGCCACGACGATCCCCGCCCCGCCGTCGAGCGACACCCAGTCGCCTTCGAAGAGGGTGACGCCGCTCGCGCTCACCTGGTGGTCGCCCAGGCGCAGCACCTCGGCACCGACGACGGCCGGCTTGCCCCAGCCCCGCGCCACGACCGCCGCATGGCTCACCAGCCCGCCCCGGGCGGTCAGGATCCCCTCGGCGGCCAGCATGCCGTGCACGTCCTCGGGCGAGGTCTCGTTGCGTACCAGGATGACCTGCTCGCCGCGCCCGGCCGCCTCGGCCGCGTCGTCGGCGCTGAAGTAGATCCGACCCACGGCCGCCCCGGGGCTCGCCCCGAGGCCCTTGGCCCACGTGGCGTAGCCCGAACCGGCGAATTGGGGGTGCAGCACGGCGTCGAGGTGGTCTTCGGTGAGGCGCGACACGGCCTCGGCCTTGGAGATCCCGAGGTCGCTCGGGCGCACCATGTCGACGGCCATCTTGAGAGCCGCCGCGCCGGTGCGCTTGCCCACCCGGGTCTGGAGCATCCAGAGCTTGCCCTGCTCGATGGTGAACTCGGTGTCGCACATGTCGCGGTAGTGCGCCTCGAGGCGGTCGAAGATCTCGAGCAGCTCGGCGTGGACCCTGGGGAACTGCTTCTTCAGCTCGGCGATGGGCTCGGTGTTGCGGATGCCGGCGACGACGTCCTCACCCTGCGCGTTGACCAGGAAGTCGCCGTAGGCGCCCTTGGCGCCCGTGGCGGGGTCGCGGGTGAAGCCGACACCCGTGCCCGAGTTGTCGTCGCGGTTGCCGAAGACCATGGCCTGGACGTTGACGGCGGTGCCGAGGTCGTGCGCGATGTGCTCGCGCTCGCGGTACGCGATGGCGCGCGGCCCGTTCCAGCTGCGGAACACGGCCTCGATGGCGCCGCGCAGCTGCTCGGCGGGCGCCTGGGGGAAGGGCTTGCCGGTGTGGCGCTCGACGATCTGCTGGTAGGAATCGACGAGGTAGCGCAGCAGCTCGGTCGGGACCTTGGCGTCCGACGTCGTCCCCGCCAGCTCCTTGGCGGCGTCGAAGAGCGAGTCGAACTCCTCGCCGGGCAGCTCGAGGACGATGCGGGCGTACATGGCGACGAAGCGCCGGTACGAGTCGAAGGCGAAGCGCTCGTCACCGGTCTGCGTCGCCAGCCCCTCGACGGAGCGGTCGTTGAGGCCCAGGTTGAGGACGGTGTCCATCATGCCCGGCATGGAGAACTTGGCCCCCGAGCGCACCGAGACCAGCAGGGGGTCCTTGGCGTCGCCGATGGCCTTGCCCATGGCGGCTTCGAGCCGGCCCCGGGCCGACGCCGCCTCGGCGTCGAGGGCCTTGGGCCAGCCACCGGCCATGTAGTCGCGGCAGGCGTCGGTCGAGATCGTGAAACCCGGCGGCACGGGGAGCTCGAGTACCGACGTCATCTCGGCCAGGTTGGCGCCCTTGCCACCGAGGAGGTCCTTCAGCTCCATCGGGGGGCGGGGGTGCGTGTGGTCGAAATCGAAGACGTACGGCATCGGGCCTCCTTGCCCTGGGCGGGCGAACCGCGATGGCGAGCGCGGTCACTGGGAACCCCTCCCAACCTGGGACGGGGATGTTCAGCCTACTTTCCCTCCGGGGCCTCCTCCGAAGGGGCCGCGCCGCCGGCGACGTGGTGCAAGAAGACCTCCTTGGCCTGGCGCATGAAGTCGCGGACGACGGCCAGCTCGTCGGCCTTGAAGCGCTGGGCCACCTCGCGCATCTCCTCGGCGACCGGCTGCTGCAGCACCTGGAGCCGCTGCTCGGCGTCGGGGACGATCTCGACCCACACCCGGCGCCGGTCCTCGGTGTCCCGGCGCCGCGTCACCATGCCCGCCCCCTCCAGCCGGTCGAGGATGAACGTGACCGCCCCGGTGGTCAGCCCGCTCTCCTCGGCGAGCCGGCCCGCGGTCATCGGGCCGAGGCGACCAATAAGGTCCAGGCAGCGCATGTCCGTCCTGCTCAGCTTCAGCTTCTTGGCCAGCCCCTCATTGAAGTCGCTCGCCGCGCCGAGATACCCCATGATCTCGTTGCGCAGCTGCTGGGCCAGCTCGGCGCGTGACCATTGTCTTGACACCTAAGTAACTTTATCACTAAGTTTCTTCATCAATGGCTAACTTATTCGCACGCTCACTCGCCGTCGAGGCGCACGACCTCGTGAAGGTCTTCCCCCGCGGCAACGTGCGGGCCCTCGACGGGGTCTCGCTGGAGGTGGAGGCCGGCACGGTGCTCGGGCTGCTCGGCCCGAACGGCGCCGGCAAGACCACAGTTGTCCGCATCCTCTCCACCATCCTCGGCCCCGACTCCGGACGCGCCTCGGTGCTCGGCTACGACGTTGTCTCCCAGGCCGACGCCGTCCGCCGCACCGTCGGGCTGGCCGGCCAGTACGCCGCGGTGGACGAGAACCTGACGGGCCGGGAGAACATCTTCATGGTCGGGCGCCTCTCCCACCTGAGCCGCAAGGTGTCGTCGCGCCGGGCCGACGAGCTGCTCGAGGACTTCGGGCTCTCCGGTGCCGGTGACCGCGTGCTCAAGACCTACTCCGGCGGCATGCGCCGCCGGCTGGACCTGGCCGCCGCGCTGGTGGCCAACCCGCCGGTCCTCTTCCTCGACGAGCCGACGACGGGCTTGGACCCCCAGAGCCGCCAGTCCCTCTGGGCCGCCATCGAGGACCTCGTCCGCGAGGGCACCACGGTCCTGCTGACCACGCAGTACCTCGAGGAGGCCGACCGGCTCGCCCGCGACATCGTGGTGATCGACCACGGGCGCGTCATCGCCGAGGGGACGCCGGCACAGCTCAAGGCCGACCTGGGGACCTCGGTGGTCTCCGTGACGCTGGGCGACCCCGATGCGATGGATCAGGCGGTCCCGCTGCTCGCGCCGTTCTCGGAGAAGCCGCCGGTGATCGAGGACCTCGTGATCGAGCTGACGGTCACCGACGGCCCCAAGGCGGGCGCCGAGGTGCTGCGTGCGCTCGACACGGCGCAGATCCCCATCGCCGGTCTGGCCCTGCGTGAGCCCAGCCTGGACGACGTGTTCCTGAGCCTGACCGGCCACAAGACGACGATCGACGAGGCGGAAGAGGCCGCGAAGCCCAGGCGGCGCCTGGGCCGGTCCCGCAAGAGCGACGTGGCCGACGGGAAGGATGCCGCATGACCATGACCACGACCACCATCACCGCACCGGTGCGCCTCAGCCAGCAGAGTCAGGGCAACCGCCTGTCGTGGGCCGTGTCCGACGTCCTGACGATCACATGGCGCAACCTCCTGGCGCTCACCCGGACGCCCCAGGCGCTCTTCTTCACCACCCTGCAGCCCATCATGTTCGTGCTGCTCTTCACCTACGTCTTCGGCGGGGCCATTCACGTCCCCGGCGGCCACTACATCGAGTTCCTGATGCCGGGCATCTTCGTCCAGACGGTCATCTTCGGCGCCATGAGCACGGCGGCGGGGCTCTCCGAGGACCTCCACAAGGGCTTGATCGAGCGGTTCCGCGCCCTGCCGATGAGCCGCGCCGCGGTGCTGGCGGGGCGCACGACCGCGGACGTGGTCCGCAACGTCTTCGTGGTCGTGCTGATCACGGCCGTCGGCTACGCCGTGGGCTTCCGCATCGGGACCAACGTGGCGCTGTTCCTGTGCGGGGTACTGCTGATCCTGTTCTTCGCCTACGCGCTGAGTTGGGGGTTCGCCTACATCGGCCTGTCCGCACCCAACGCGGAGACGGCCCAGGTCATGGTCTTCCCGCTGATCTTCCCGTTGCTCTTCGCCTCGTCGGCCTTCGTCCCCGTCGCCACCATGCCGGGCTGGCTGCAGGGCTTCGCCTATCACCAACCCGTGACCCAGGTGGTCAACGCGGCGCGTTCGCTCATGGTGGGCGGCGTCCTGCACGACTCGGGCGCCGTGGGCGCGGCGCTGTTGTGGTGCGCCGGCCTGCTGGTGGTCCTGGCCCCCGTGGCGGTGCGCAAGTACCGCAAGGTCGCCTGAGCGTGGGCGCTGCGGTGCCGTCGGTCCCCTGACATGGGCCGCATCGACCTGGCCCGCGTCTACGACGAGGTCGGACACGACCCCTCCGGCCGTTTCCTGGTCGACCGCCTGTGGCCCCGCGGCCTCGCCAAGGCCAAGGCGCCGTTCGAGTACTGGGCCAAGGACGTGAGCCCGAGCACCGAGTTGCGGCGCTGGTACGGCCACGCCGAGGCGCGCGACGAGGAGTTCGCCGCCCGCTACCGGGCCGAGCTGGCCCAGCCGGGCGGCCTCGAGGCGCTCGACGACCTGCGGGCCCGGATCGCCGGGCGCGATGTCGTCCTGCTCACCGCGACCAAGGAGATCGCGGGCTCCCACCTGGGCGTCCTCGCCGACGTCCTGTCCCACCCCACGGCGGCCCACCCCTGAGGCAAACGGGGCACTGCGCTACCCCTCGCCGGTGCGTCGGCGCAGCTCGGCGACCAGGTCGGCGATCGGGACGCGCACCTGCTCGGTCGTGTCGCGGTCGCGCACGGTGACGGCGTCGTCCTCGAGGGAGTCGAAGTCGACCGTCACGCACCACGGCGTGCCGACCTCGTCCTGGCGCCGGTAGCGCCGGCCGATGCTCTGGGTGACGTCGTAGTCGCACATGAAGTGCGGCTGCAGGGTGGCGAGGACCTTGCGGGCCACGGGCTCGAGCGTGTCCTTCTTGGAGAGCGGCAGGACGGCCACCTGGTACGGGGCCAGCCGCCAGTGCAGGCGCAGCACCGTGCGCGCCTCGCCGCCCACCTCGTCCTCGGCGTAGGCCGCCAGCAGGAAGGCCATCATCGTCCGGGTGGCGCCGGCGGCCGGCTCGATCACGTACGGCGTGTAGCGCTCGTTGGTCTGGGGGTCGAAGTAGTCCAGCGCGACGCCCGACCGGGCGGCGTGCGCGGTCAGGTCGAAGTCACCCCGGTTGGCGATGCCCTCGAGCTCGTCCCAGCCCCAGGGGAACTCGAACTCCACGTCGGCGGTGCCCCGCGAGTAGTGCGAGAGCTCGCTCGCCTCGTGGTGGCGCAGGCGGAGCCTCTCGGCCGGCATGCCCAGGTCGAGATACCACTGCATGCGCTCGGCCAGCCAGTAGTCGAACCACCTCTGGGCGTCGGCGGGCGGGACGAAGTACTCCATCTCCATCTGCTCGAACTCGCGGGTGCGGAACACGAAGTTCTGCGGGGTGATCTCGTTGCGGAACGACTTGCCCACCTGCGCGATGCCGAAGGGCGGCTTCTTGCGCGTCGTGCCCAGCACGTTGGCGAAGTTGGTGAACATGCCCTGGGCGGTCTCGGGGCGCAGGTAGGCCACGTGGCCCTCGTCCTCGACGGGGCCGGCGTGCGTCTTGAACATGAGGTTGAAGGCCCGCGCCTCGGTGAGGTCGTGCGAGCCGCAGTTGGGGCAGACCCCGTCGATCTTGTCGGCCCGCCAGCGCTCGTGGCAGTTCTTGCAGTCGACCAGGGGGTCGGTGAAGGTGGCCAGGTGCCCCGAGGCCTCCCAGACGGCGGGCGGGCCGAGGATGGCGGCGTCGAGCCCGACGACGTCGTCACGCAGCTGGACCATGGCGCGCCACCAGGCGCTCTTCACGTTGCGCAGCATGTTGACGCCCAGCGGGCCGTAGTCGTAGGTGGAGCGGAAGCCCCCGTAGATCTCGGCCGAGGGGAAGATGAAGCCCCGGGTCCGGCACAGGCGCACGACCTTCTCCATGAGGTCGTCAGCGGGGGCACCGGCGGTCTCGGTCATCGGAGCAGGATACCGGAGCGGATTCTGGCCCCGACCTCGTTGGCCAGCAGCCGGCCCCGCACGCTGAGCACCGCCCGCCCGCCGACGCGGGTCACGAGACCCTCGAGCTCCTCGGGGCGCTCCAGGCAGTCCCACGGGACCCCGCGCGGCGTGCGCAGCGAGAGGGAGAGCGACTCGAAGTCGCGCTGGGCGGCGGTCAGCACCTCGCGGCCGCCCTCGGGCGAGCGCCCGAACGCCACGGCGTCGACGTAGCGGTCGGGCGTCCGCACGTTCCACCAGCGCTCCCCGGCGCGGTGCGAGTGCGCGGCCGACCCGATGCCGCGGTAGTCGCCCTGTTCCCAGTAGAGGTGGTTGTGGCGGCACTCGTGCCCGGGCTTGGCCCAGTTGGAGATCTCCTCCCAGGCGTAGCCGGCCCCGGCGAGCACCGCCTCGGCGTGCTCGTAGCGCCGGGCCTGGGCGTCGTCGTCGGGATGGCGGGCCGGGTCACGGGCCAGCGGCGTGCCGGGCTCGATGGTCAGCCCGTAGGCCGAGAGGTGCGGCGGCGGGTGGTCCAGGCCGAGCACGTGGTCGAGGGTGGCGGCCCAGTCGGCGTCGCTCTCGGTGGCGGCGCCGAAGATGAGGTCGAGGTTCCAGGTGGCGAACCCGGCCGCGGCCACCGCGTCGGACACGGTCTCCGCCGCGTGGGGCACCCGGCGCCGGCCGAGGCCGGCGAGGACGTGGTCCTGCGCCGACTGCAGGCCGAAGGAGACCCGGGTCACGCCGGCGCGGCGATACGCGCCGAGGTGCTCCTCGTCGGCGTCCTCGGGATTGCACTCGACGGTCACCTCGGCGCCGGGCGCGCGCGGGACGGCGTCGAGGATGCGGCACAGGGTGTCGGGGTGGAGGCGCGACGGGGTGCCCCCTCCGAAGAAGACGGAGGTGGCCGGCGCGAGGTCACCCCTCCCCTCGGCGCGCCGCAGCTCGGTGACGCAGGCGTCCGCGTAGCGCTCCATCAGGTGGTCGCGGTCGGTGTAGGTGGCGAACGCGCAGTAGTCGCAGCGCTCCCGGCAGAACGGGACGTGGACGTAGACGCCGAAGGGGGTGGAGGCGATCAAAGGCTGGCGGTGGAGCGCACCGAGCGGATGCGGCGGTCGAGGTGGACCTCCATCGCCTCGGTGGCCAGCTCGGCCACCTCGTCGGTGGCGGGCGGCGGCGGTCCCGCCAGCACGGCGCCCAGGTCGCCGCCGAGGATGCGGCCGAGCAGCACCAGCCCGGCGGCGCTCACCGACCGGCCGCTGCGGTGCGCCCGGCACAGCGCGCCGCCGGCCACGAGGTCGAAGGCCACGAGCTCCACCGTGCCGTCGGGCTCGCCGCAGGCGGCGCACTCGCCGAGGATGGGCCCCGCACCCTCGAGCACCAGCGCCTTGAGGAAGAACGCCGGCGCCACCAGCGCGGGGGCGGCCCGCACGTCGGCCAGCGCGCCGAGCGCGCCCACCAGCATGGCGTAGAGCTGGGGGTCGGGGTGGCGCTCCTGGGCCATCTGGTCGGACACCTCGACGAGCGCCATGCCGCGGGGCAGGCGCTCGAGGTCCTCCCGGATGGGCCGGAACGCATCGAGCACCTCGACCTGGTTCACGATGTCGAGGTCGCTCCTCCCCTGCCACAGGAGGAGGTCCACGTGGGTGAGCGGCTCGAGGCGGCCGCCGAACTTCGAGGTGGTCCGCCGCACCCCCTTGGCCACGGCGCGCACCTTGCCGTGGCGCTCGGTCAGGAAGACGACGATCTTGTCGGCCTCGCCGAGGCGGTAGGTCCGCAGGACCACGCCGCGGTCACGGAACAGGCTCACCGCTCGGCGCCGGGCCGGGGGTGGGCGGGGTCGAGGGGGCAGTAGCGCTCGCCGCGCCGTTCTGCCTCGGCCACGGCGCGGCGGGCCTCGGCGGCCGCGTCGGCGGCCCGGTCGTGCGCCTCCTGGGCGGGCCGGACGCGTGCCACGGCGGCGGCGCCGTGCGAATGGCGGCCGTAGAGCAGGTTGCCCCCGGCGACGAGCGCCGCCACGGCCACGAAGGCGACGAGGACCAGCCCGGCGTGCGCGGAGAACACGCCGACGATGACGACGGCGGTCAGGAACACGATCCCGGCGGCCACGGCGATCCGGGTGGTGGTGGACATGCCCCCCCAGTTTCGCAGCTGGGCGGGCCGCGCCGGGTCGGCCCGTCGCCGGCGCCCCATCCAGGGGTGTCCGGTCGGGGGATCCCGGGCGGCCGTCCGGTCAGGGGTTGACGGCGCCGAAGCGGCGGACCCGGCGCTGGTAGTCGATGACCGCCTCGTAGAGGTGCCCCCGGCGCATGTCGGGCCAGAGGGTCTCGGGGAAGACGAGCTCGCTGTAGGCGATCTCCCAGAGCAAGAAGTTCGAGATCCGGGTCTCGCCCGAGGTCCGGATCACCAGATCGGGGTCGGGCATGTCGGGGAAGTAGAGGTGGCGCCGGAGGGCCTTCTCGTCGACCTTGTTGGCCGGGGTCCCCTCGGCCACGAGGGCGCGCACGGCGTCGACGATCTCGGCGCGGCCGCCGTAGTTGAAGGCCATCGTCATCACCATGCGCCGGTTGTGCTTGGTCAGCTCAATGGACTCGTCCATGCTCTTGAGCACCCCGCGGGGCACCCGCCAGTCCCGCCGGCCGGCGAAGCGGATCTGGACGCCCTTCTCGTTGAGCTCGTCGCGGCGGCGCGCCAGCAGCGACCGGTTGAAGTTCATGAGGTAGCGCACCTCGTCGGGGGGCCGGCGCCAGTTCTCGGTGGAGAAGGCGTAGAGGGTGATCCACTTGATGCCGATCTCGAGGGCGCCGTTGACCACGTCGAGGAGTGCCTCCTCGCCGGCGGCGTGCCCCTCGGTCCTCGCCAGCCCGCGGGCGCTGGCCCAGCGGCCGTTCCCGTCCATGACGCAGGCCACGTGGACCGGGACGCGGGAGAGATCGAGGTCCGGGGGGACCGGGTCGGGGGTCACCCGCCGAAGCTACCGCGGCACGCCCGGGCCGGAATCCCGCCTCGGTGCGAACCGCCGTGTGGGAGTCTGTGGCCACCCCCGCCGGGCGGTGTGGGGTGGAGGATCAAGGAGGCCCTGTGGCAGTGGAACCACGTCCTGACGTCGACACCATGTACGCGGTGCACGGCGCCTTCCGCGACACCTTCGGCGCGGTCCCCCGGCTGGTCGGCGGCGTCGAGCCGGGAGACACGGAGCGGGTGGCGCTGATCGCCAACTACTACGACAACGTCCTCTCCTTCCTGGAGGCGCACCACGATTCCGAGGAGGAGCTCGTCTTCCCGCTGCTGCGCGAGCGGTGCGCCGGGGAGGACGAGCTGGTGGTCGAGCGCATGGCTGCGCAGCACCACGAGGCGATCCGGCTGCTCGAGGAGGCCCGGGCCGCGCTGGCGGCGTGGCCCGCCGGCGACGCGGCCGCGCAGCAGGAGTTCGAGGACGCCCTCGCGGCGCTGCACGCGCAGCTGGTCACCCACCTCGACGACGAGGAGGCGCACATGCTGCCCCTGGCCGAGGCCCACCTCTCCGCCGGGGAATGGGATGCGCTCCCCGGCCATGGCATGGCCAACTTCCACGGCGACAAGATCTGGTTGATCCTGGGCCTCATCCGGGAACGGATGAGCGACGAGCAGCGTGCTGCGATGCTCGAGGACATGCCGCCGCCCGCCGTCGAGATGTGGACCGGGTTCGGCGAGCAGGCCTTCAAGGACTACTCGAACGTGGTCGTGGTGGAGGTCACCGCGCGCTGAGCGTCGTGGCGGGGTGACGTGTCACACCCGTCGTCGCGGTGCGATCCCTTCCCCGGGCGGGGTCATCCATCACCGAGGACGGCCGACGCCACCCTCTCGACGCGCTCGGGGTCGGCGATGATGTCGATCTCTGCGATCTGGTCCCTGACGACCGTGAAGGCCATGATGACGTGCGCTCGGCCGCCGATCGTGATGACCACGCCCGCGGCACCGTTGACCAGCGCGGGGTGGAGCTGCGCCGCCGGATTGGCGCCCAGCCGCGCTCGCTGCGCCACGGCGTCCGGACCGCGGACGACCAGCGATTCCGCGGGACGGCCGGGGCCGAAGTCGGCCCGCAGGACGACATCGGGGTGGAGCAGGGTGACCAGTGTGTCGAAGTCGCCCCCGCGCGCCGCCGAGAAGAACGCGTCGACCACGGCGCGCTGTCGGGTGAGGTCTGGGTCCGGCGTGGCGGCGTCGGCCTCCCGCACCCGGCGCCGCGCCCGGCTCGCCAGCTGCCTGGCCGCGTCGGGTGATCGATCGATCATGGGGGCGATCTCGTCGAAGGGCAGGGCGAACATGTCGTGGAGCACGAAGGCCAGGCGCTCGGCGGGTGCCAGCGCGTCGAGCACGACCTGGAGCGCCAGGCCCACCGAGTCGGCGAGCAACGCCTCGTCCTCGGGACCGAGGTCGCCGTCGCGGCTGATGACCGGATCGGGGAGGTGCACCTCGAGGGGCTCCTCACGTCGGACGTTGCGAGACCGCAGCATGTTGAGGCAGACGCGGGAGACGATGGTCGTCATCCATGCGCCGAGGTTCTCGACCTCTTCGGTCCCGGCCCGGGACAGCCGTATCCAGGTCTCCTGGACGGCATCGTCGGCCTCGGTGAGGGAGCCCAGCATCCGGTAGGCGACCGCGCCCAGGCGCGCCCTCTGCTCCTCGAAGCGCTCCGCCAGCCACTCGTCCTCGTCCATTGCTCGCATCCTCGCTGAAGGTGGGCACCAACATGACCCCGCAGCGACCCCCGATGTGACACGAGCCGGTGGACCGGCCCGCAGCCCGGCGCGTCGCGGGGACCCGAGGCGTCCAACATCGCAGGCCAGCCACGTATGTGGGCCCGACTGTCACGTGTGCGGTGCCCGAGGGGTCGAGAAGGGTGACGAACCCGAACGACGAAGCGACAAGGAGCAGCCACCATGCCATCCCGGATCACCAGCCCCGCCCTCAGCGTCACCGGAGCCCTCGACGCCCTGCAGAAGCTCAGTCAGGCGGCCGACCAGGCGGCCAGTCAGGCCGGCCTGCCACAGTCGACGCTAGAGCTCGTGAACCTCCGTGCCAGCCAGATCAACGGCTGTGCCGTCTGCCTGGACATGCACAGCCGCGGCGCGAGGAAGGCCGGCGAGGCCGACGAGCGCCTCTTCACCCTGGCCGCCTGGCGGGACGCCCCGTACTTCACCGACGCCGAGCGGGCGGCCCTGGCCCTCACCGAGGCGGGGACGCGGCTAGCCGACCAGGCCGACGCCGTGCCCGACGCCGTGTTCGACGAGGCGGCCAAGCACTACGACGAGCCGGCCCTGGCCGCCCTGGTCGTCAGCATCGCCGCCATCAACACCTGGAACCGGCTCAACGTCATCACCGCTCAGGAAGCCGGTGAGTGGACGGCGCAGTGGGCCAGCTGAGAATCGGCGGAGCGCCTCTACAGAAGGCTCGCCGTGCAGCTCACAAGAGCGGGATCCCCGGACACCGGGATGTCGAACGGCCCCACTGTGGTGGGCGTCCCGGCACTCACCGACTGGGTGAACGGGGCCTGGAAATTCACCAACGCCCCGGACGAGGGACTCACCGCGATGAACAGGCGCTCACCGCTCCCCGCCGGGATGGCGCGGCTGGTCGTGATGGTGCCGCTCCACACAACGTGCCCGCTCGCAGCGTCGTCGACGCACTGCGAGGTGCGCAGCGACGTGGAGATGCCGCCGGTCGACAGCCGCACGACGAAGGCGAGCAGGAACGGCAGGAGGAGCACGGCCGCCGCCATCACGGCGATCGCCACCACGCGCGGGCCGCGGGCCGGTATGGGCGGCTTCCGCCCGGCACGGCCGACCCCGGATCCGGCCGCGTAGGCGGCGCCAAGGCCGGGAGCGGCGTCACCAGTGGGAGCCGGTGAACCCGCCCCGGTGCGCTGCCGGTTCCCGAGGTCGTTGCCGATCCTCTTGAAGCCCGACGGGCGAGCCGGCTCACCCGAAGGGCGCGCCGGCTCGGGGGGCGACACCACGCTGGACGGGTCCGGCACACCCGGCGGCGGTGGCAATGCCTCTGCGGCACGGACTCCGGACGCGGCCAAGGCATCCCACGCCTGGGCGTTCTGCCCCTCGGTCGAGAAGGCGTGGAGGCGCCGGTTCCGGCGGTGGGTCCGGTTGCGGCACAGGTGGCGGTAGTCGACTCGCGATGTCCTCTTCAGACAACGAACCGCCCTCCCATGGGATCGCCAACCCCTGCCGCATACATCATGCCAGCGAGGCGACGGCCGGCGAGAACGTGCCTCCTGGGGCGGCCGAGGTCGGCGCAGCCCGGAAGTAGCGTCCACTCGTGATGGAGGACGAGGAGCCGGAGGAGTACCTCGACGAGCTCGACGTCTTCGGCCCCCCGGGAGGGTCCGCCGAGGACGCCCGCCAGGCCGGCGACGACGGCGTCGCGGGCCTCGACAAGATCACGGCCCAGATGCCGGGGGGCGAGCACCGGCCCGAGCAGCAGGAGATGTGCCGGGCCGTGGCCGAGGCCCTGGTCACGGGCACGCACCTCGTCGTCCAGGCCGGCACGGGGACGGGCAAGTCGCTGGCCTACCTGATCCCCGCCGCGCTCAGCGGCAAGAAGGTGGTCGTCGCCACGGCCACCAAGGCGCTCCAGGACCAGCTGGCCGAGAAGGACCTGCCCCTGATGGAGTCGGGTCTCGGGCTCCCGGTCCCGCTGGAGTACGCGGTGCTCAAGGGCCGCAGCAACTACATCTGCCGCCAGCGGGTGGCCGAGGTGGGCTCGGGAGGGATTCAGCCCGAGCTCGGCGACGCGGCGGACCCGCCCGCCGACGAGCGCGAGGCGGAGCGCGCCGAGGCCGAGGAGCGTGGCGCGCCGGCGCCCGAGGGCCTCGTCGAGGAGGTGCGCACGCTGGTGGCCTGGTCCCAGACGTCGGCGTCGGGCGATCGGGGCGACCTGAGCTTCGAGCCGTCCGACCGGGCCTGGAACATGGTGAGCGTCGGCCCCCGGGAGTGCCCGGGACGGTTCAACTGCCCGTCGGGCGAGCGCTGCTTCGCCGAGGCGGCCCGCGACCGGGCGGCCGGGGCGGACGTGGTGGTCGTGAACACCCATCTCTACGGCGCCCACCTGGCCAGCGGCGGTGTGGTCCTGCCCGAGCACGACGCGGTGGTCTTCGACGAGGCCCACGAGCTCGAGGAGGTCATGACGTCGAGCCTCGGCGTCGAGCTCACCCCGGGCCGTTTCCGCGCCCTGGTGACCGCCGCCCGCCCGCTGGTCGAGGCGCGCGACGCGGAGCTCCTCGACTCCCTCGGCTCGCTGGGCGACCAGCTCGGCGCGCTCCTCGTCGATCGCGTCGGGACGCGGGTCCTCCACGACGGCGCCCGCCCGCCGGTGGACGACCGCGAGCTGGCCGAGCTGCTCGTGCGCGCCGGCGAGGTGGCGCGCCGGGTCACCGACGCGCTGCGCCGCGGGGGCGCGCAGCGGACGCTGCTGTCCGACGGGGGCGACGCGGCCGACCCCGACCGGGCCAGCCGCAAGACCCGCGCCCAGTCGGCTGCCGCCAACCTGACCGAGGACCTGCACCGGCTGGTGGGGCGCGGTGACGGCGAGGTGGCCTGGGTCGACGGCACCCGGCGCAACGTCCGGCTCCGGCTCTCCCCCATTGACGTCGGGCCGGCGCTGGCGGGGATGCTCTGGGGCGCGGTGACGGCCGTGCTCACGAGCGCCACCATCCCGCCGCGCATCGTGGAGCGGGTCGGGCTCGACGGCTTCTCCACCGAGGAGCTCAACGTGGGCAGCCCCTTCGACTACCGCTCCCACGCGCTGCTCTACGTGGCGCGCCAGCTGCCCGACCGCCGCGCGCCGGGAGCCGAGGAGGCACTGCACGAGGAGCTGGCCCAGCTGATCGAGGCGGCCGGCGGGCGCACCCTCGCCCTCTTCACCAGCCGGCGCGCCACGGAGGCGGCGGCGGACGCGTTGGCGCCCGAGCTGCCCTACACCCTCCTCCGGCAGGGCGACCTCCCCAAGGGCCGGCTGCTCGAGGAGTTCGCGCGCGACGAGACCTCCTGCCTCTTCGCCACGCTCGGCTTCTGGCAGGGGGTCGACATCCCCGGCCGCGCCCTGTCGCTCGTGACCATCGACCGCCTCCCCTTCCCCCGCCCCGACGACCCGCTGCTCCAGGCGCGCCGCGACCGCGCCGGCGGGCGCGCCTTCCAGCTGGTCGACCTGCCGCGGGCGGCCACGCTGCTGGCGCAGGGCGCGGGCCGCCTCATCCGCAACGCGAACGACCGCGGCGTGGTCGCCGTCCTCGACCCCCGGCTCGCCACGTCGTCGTACCGCGGCGTCCTGCTCTCCACGCTGCCCCCCATGCGGCGCTCGGTGGACCGCTCGGAGGTGGAGTCGTTCCTGCGGCGCGCGCTCGAGGACGGCGCCGCGTAGGCGCTACTCGGCGAAGTCGAAGATCAGGGTGCCCCGCGCGTCGACGGTGCCCTCGGTCGCCACCCGCATGACCCAGCGGCCGGCCACGCGGCGCAACTGCTCGCGGTCGAGGGCGTAGGCGCGCGCGTTCGGGCGCGCGTCGCAGACGAGCAGCCCGGCCTCGGTGAGGAGACGCAGGTGCCGTGAGACGCCCTGCCACGGGATGTCGAAGCGCCGCGCGATGTCGTGCGAGCTCATCGGACCGTCGTGGTCGTGCAGCACGGCGAGGATGCCGCGCCGGGTCTCGTTGCCCAGCGCCCTGAAGACCCGGTCGAGCGTGGCGGCGTCGGCCACGTCGCGCAGCGTGGGCGGGTCGGGTCGGCCCGCCGGGAAGGCGGGGGCGCGGCGCCGGGCGGCGGGCATCCCAAAACACTAAACGGTGGTGCTTAGAGTCGCCCGGGGCGCGGGTCAGTAGCCGAGGCGGTCGAGCATCTCGGCGCGGTTCTGCCAGCGGCGCTCGACCTTCACGTGAAGGTCGAGATAGGTGCCCTCGGGCAGCTCCTCGCGCACCGCGATGCCGACCGCCTTGAGGACCTCACCCCCCTTGCCGATGACGATGGCCTTCTGGGAGTCGCGCTCGACGATGATCTCGACGCGGATGTGCGGCCACTCCCACTCGGTCACCCGGCAGGTGATGGCGTGCGGCAGCTCGTCGCGGGTCTTGGCCAGCAGCTGCTCGCGCACGAGCTCGGCCACCCAGAGCGCCTCGGGCGTGTCGGTGACGATGTCGGGCGGGAAGAAGGGCGGTCCCTCGGCGAGCCGGGCGACGACATGGTCGGTCAGCGCCTCGACGCCGCGGCCGGTGCGCGCCGACACCGGGAAGTACTCCACGTCGGGGAGGTCGCCCAGCGCGTCGACGGCCGCCTTGGCCTCGGTCAGGCGCTCCAGGACCTGGGCACTGTTCGCCCGGTCCACCTTGTTGACCACGACCACCAGGCTCGGCACCGGGTCGGCGCCGTCACCCTCGTCGTCACCCTCGTCGTCGTCCTCCTCATCGCCACCCGCCGCCGCACCGGCACGCTGCACCGAGCGCGCCGCGCGCTCGAGCACCGTCCGGTCCCCCGGGCCGATCTTCGCGGTGGCGTCGACCACCGCCAGGATCACGTCGACGTCGTTCAGCGCGTCCGTCGCCGTCTCGTTCAGCCGGTTCCCGAGCGCGGTCTTGGGCCGGTGGATCCCCGGCGTGTCGACGAAGACCACCTGCGCGTCGGCCCCGGTGTCGTGGAGCACGCCGAGGATGCGGTGGCGCGTCGTGTTCGGCCGCGACGACGTGATCGCCACCTTCGTCCCCACCATCTGGTTCACCAAGGTGGACTTGCCCACGTTGGGACGGCCGACCACCGCCACGAAGCCCGAGCGCATCAGGCTCAGTTCCCGTTGTGGTTGGCGCCACCCCGCCGCTCGCCGTCGCCACCGGCGTCGTCGGTGCCGGCGTGGGCGCCCGTCGCCTCGATGCGGACCCGGCCGATGCGCCGCCCGCGCACGTCCAACGCGGTCAGGCGGAAGCCGTCCACCTCGACGGAGTCGCCGGCATCGGGCACCCGCCCGACCAGGTCGAGCATGAGGCCGCCCACGGTGTCCCACGTGCCGCGCGGCAGCTCGGCGCCCAGCAGATCGTCAGCGTCGTCCACCGAATAGAGCGCGCTGACGAGCACGGAGCCGTCGTCGAGGCGCTCCACGGTGGGCTCCTCCACGTCGAACTCGTCGACGATGTCGCCCACCAGCTCCTCGAGGAGGTCCTCGAGCGTGATCAGCCCCGCCGTGCCGCCGTACTCGTCGACGACGATGGCCATGTGGTACTTCTGCTCCTGCATCTCGCGCAGGAGGTCCGAGACCTCTTTGGACTCGGGGATGAACTTGGCCGGCCGCACGCTGTCACGGACCATCTGCGCCGCCTTGCCGACCCGCTCGGCGCGCACCAGGTCCTTGGTGTACGCGATGCCGATGATGTCGTCGATCCCCTCGCCCTCGACGGGGATGCGGCTGTACCCGGCGGCCAGCGCGGACTCGAGCGCATCGCGCACCGTCACGTCCGACTCGACGGTCACCATGTCGGGGCGCGGCGTCATCACCTCGCGTGCCACGGTGTCGCCGAAGTCGATGATGGAGTGGATGAACGACCGCTCGTCGTGCTCGATCACGTTCTCCTCGTGTGCCACGTCGGCCATGGCCTTGAGCTCGGAGTCGGTGATGTAGGAGTGGCGCGTCCCACCCTGGTCGTCACCGGTGGCGCCGATGATCCGGTTGGCCAGCCCGATGAGGAGGGCCGAGAGCCACCGGATCGGGGGGAAGCGGATGAGGGCGCTGACGATCGGCGCGCTGAGCAGCGCGGCCCGCTCGGAGTTCTGCACCGCCCAGTTCTTCGGCACCGCCTCGAAGAAGACGAAGATGACGACGATCTCGAACACGATGCCGAGGAGCACGCCGAGGCCGCCGAAGAGGTGCTCGGCGACGATGCCGACCAGGGTGGCGGAGACCAACTGGCAGATCAGGACGAGCAACAGGATCGGGTTGAGGAAGTTGGCCGGGTTGTCGACCAGGCGGGCCAGCTGCCGCGCCCCGCGCTTGTGCTCGTCGACCAGGGACTTGGCCTTGATCCGGTTCATCCGGACCAGGCTCGTCTCGGCCATGGCCAGCACGCCCGACCCGGCCAGCAGCACCACGATCACCACGATCAGGATCACGTCCTGGGCATGGAATCCCGATGCGGCCAGCAGGGTCCCCATCCTCACGCCCCGTGGCCCACCCGGTAGAAGCGTTTGAGCAGCTGCTGTTCGAGGGCCTCCATCCGCTCCGCCTCGGCGTCGTTCTCGTGGTCCATGCCGAGGAGGTGCAACAGCCCATGGACGACGAGCAGCGCCACCTCGTCCTCGAAGGGCACCTCGTGCTCCTCGGCGTTGCGGGCCGCCACCACGGGGCAGATGACGACGTCGCCGAGCAGCATCAGCGCGCCCTGCTCGGACGAGGTCCCCGGCCCGGTCCCGCCGAAGTCGGGCGAGCGGCCGGTCGGGCCCGGCTCGTCCTCGATGGGGAACGACAGCACGTCGGTCGGGCCGCTCTTGCCGAGGAACTGCTCGTTCAGCGCCGCGATGGCGTCCTCGTCGACGAAGAGCAGCGACACCTCGGTCTCCCCCTTGACCCCCCGTGCCACCAGCACCTGGCGCGCCAAGTCGGCCCAGCGGGTCACGTCCATCGGATGAGCCTGCTGCTCATCGGCGGCGAACACGTCGATCGTCACTGCGTGGTTCCCGCCCGCCCTTCTGCCACGTCGTAGGCGTCGACGATGTCGGCCACGATCTTGTGGCGGACCACGTCACGGCGGGTGAGGTGGACGAACGCGATGTCGTCGATCCCGCCAAGCACGGGCTCGAGCCCCACCAGCCCCGAGCGGCCGCCCGGCACGTCGATCTGGGTCACGTCACCGGTCACCACGCACTTGGAGCCGAAGCCGATGCGGGTCAGGAACATCTTCATCTGCTCGGGCGTCGTGTTCTGCGCCTCGTCGAGGATGATGAAGGAGCTGTTGAGCGTCCGGCCCCGCATGAAGGCGAGCGGCGCGACCTCTATGGTCCCCCGGTCGAGGAGGCGCTGCGCGCCCTCGGGCTCGAGCAGGTCGTAGAGCGCGTCGTAGAGCGGGCGCAGGTACGGGTCGACCTTGGCCATCAGGTCGCCGGGCAGGAAGCCGAGCCTCTCACCTGCCTCGACCGCGGGCCGGGTCAGGATGATGCGCGCCACCTGCCGGGACTGCAGGGCGTGCACCGCCTGGGCCACGGCCAGGTACGACTTGCCCGTGCCGGCGGGGCCGATCCCGAAGGTGATGATGTTCTGCGAGATGGCGTCGACGTAGCGCTTCTGCCCGGCGGTGTTGGGACGCACCGTCTTGCCGCCGGCGGCCCGCACCACCTCGGAGCGCAACACCTCGCTGGGGCGGATGTCCTCGCGGACCATGTCGATCGTGCGGGCGAGCGTCGACGAGTCGAGGTCCCGCCCGGACTGGGCCATGAGGATGAGCTCGTCGAAGAGCCGCACCACGACCTCCGCCGCGGGGCCCTCGACCGAGATCCGGTTCCCCTGCACCACGATCTGGTCGTCGGGGAAGGCCTGTTCGATCTGGCGGAGGTGCTCGTCGCGGGTGCCGAGCAGCCCGGCCATCAGGTGGTTGCCGGGGACGAAGCACTCGGCGCGCAGGGTCGTGGTCATGAGGCGGTCATGTGCTGGCAAAGTGTCCTTTCAGCGGTTCGCCCCCGAGCACGTGCAGGTGCAGGTGCGGGACCGAGTTCATGGCGTCCGGCCCGACGTTGAAGATGAGCCGGTAGCCGCGGTCCGGTCCGGCCACACCGGCCGCCTCCGCCACGGCCCGGGCCGTCACGAGCATGTCGGCCAGCACGGGGCCGTCCTCTGCGGTCACGGCCGCGGCATCCTCGATGTGACGGCGCGGCACCACGAGCACGTGGAGGGGCGCCGCCGGGTTGATGTCCTCGAAGGCGACGGTGGTCTCCGTCTCGTGCACCCTGTCGGAGGGGATGTCGCCCGCCACGATGCGGCAGAAGAGGCAGTCGGTCATGACCGGGGGTCGCCGTCCTTCTCCTGCGGACCGATCACGCGCCCGAACTTACCGGCCGCCGGGGCGTCCTCGTGACCATGCCCGGCCGTCACCTCGTCACCCGGGCACCGGGCCGGGACCCGGTGATCCGTCCGCCGCCGCCACGGTGCCCGTACGCAGGGAGGCCAGGAGCGCCCCCGCGGTGACGGCGGCCGTCTCGGCCCGCAGCACGCTCAGGCCGAACCCGACCGTGGGCAGCCCGGAGGCCAGCTCGCCCGAGCTCCAGCCACCCTCGGGGCCCACGGCCACCACGCGCTGGGACACGGTCGGTCGGTCGCCGCTCAGCTGGGCCAGCACGACCTCGCCGGGGCCGCCGAGGTCACCGAGGTCTGCGAAGGGCACGGTGTCGGAGACCTCGGGCAGCCAGACGCGCCGGCACTGGGCCGACGCCTCGCGCGCCACCCGGCGCAGCCGCTCCACCGTCGCCTTCCCGCGCGTGCCGGTCCAGCGCACCACGCTGCGCTCGCTGAGCAGCGGCACGATGCGGTCGATGCCCAGCTCGGTCAGCTTCTGCACCACCCATTCGGGGCGCTCCCCCTTGACGGGCGCGAAGGCCACCGTGAGGGACGGCTCGGCCCGGGGTTCGAACTGCACGGTCCCGTCGCCCCCGGCGTCGGTCCCCGACGAGAGCGGCTCGAGGTCGGGCTCGCCGCGCCAGGTGGTGCGGGCCCACCGGCCGAGCCCGTCGGCCGCGATGACCTCCTCGCCCGGGCGCAGGCGCAGCACCCGCCCGAGGTGGTGCACGTCCTCCTCGTCGAGGGTGGGGTGGGCGGGATCGGACACGAGGACCTGGGCCGCCGCGGCGGCCCGCACCGCGATGGCGGCGTAGGCGGTCTGGGCGGCGTTAGCCAAAGGCGGAGCGGATGCGCGAGAAGACACCCTCGCCGCCGCCGGTGCCCGGGGGCGAGACGCCCTCGCCCCGCAGGGCGGCGTACTGGCGCAGGAGCTCGTCCTGCTCGGGCGTGAGGTCGCCAGGCGTCTCGACCAGCACGTGGACGAAGAGGTCGCCCCGACCGCGGCCGTGCAGGTGCGGCACCCCGAGGCCCCGGACCCGCTCCACGTGGCCGTGCTGGGTGCCCGGCCCGACCGTCAGGTGCTGGGGCCCGTCGAGCGACTCGACGTCGGCCTCGGTGCCGAGGGCGGCCTGGGCCACCCCGACGGCCAGCGTGGTATGCAGGTTGTCGCCCTGGCGCTCGAAGCGCGGGTCGGGCGTCACGGAGAGGTGCACGAAGAGCGAGCCGCTCGGGCCGCCCCGCTGGCCGGCCGCGCCGCGATCGGCCAGCCGCAGGGTCAGGCCGTCCTCGACGCCGGCCGGCACCTCGACGGTGAACGTGCTCTCCTGCATGCGCCGCCCCTCGCCGCGGCAATCGGCGCACGGGTTCGGGATCATTTCGCCGGTGCCGCTGCAGCGCGCGCAGGCGGCGCTGGTGACCACCTGCCCGAGCAGCGACTGGCGCACGCGCCGCAACTCGCCGCTGCCCTGGCAGTCGACGCAGGTCGCCGGATCGGTCCCGGGCGCGGTGCCCCGCCCGGCGCAGGTCGCGCACAGGGCCGGCAACCGGACCGAGATCTCCTTGCGGCAGCCGAAGACGGCCTCGGCGAATTCCAGGTCGAGGCGCACCTCCGCGTCGGCACCGGTCTGGGGCCCCCGGCGGCGGCTGCCGCCCCCGGCCATCTGCCCGAAGAACGCCTCGAAGATGTCGCCCAGCCCGCCGTCGAAGCCGAAGCCGCCCACGCCGCCGGCCTGCGGGCCGAAGACGCCCTCGGGCCCCAGGCGGTCGTAGCGGGCCCGGCGGTCGGGGTCGCGCAGGACCTCGTAGGCGACGGTCACCTGCTTGAAGCGGGCCTCGGACTCGGGGTCGCCCTGGTTGGTGTCGGGATGCAGCTCGCGGGCGCGCGCCCGGTAGGCGCGCTTGATCTCCTCGTCGCTGGCGTCCGGCCGGACGCCCAGCAGCGCGTACAGGTCACCGAGCCCGTCAGTGACGGCCATCGTGTCCTCCGCCCAGCCGCTCGCCGAGCCGTTCGCCGACCACGTGGGCCGCCGCCATCGCCCGCGGGTAGTCCATGCGGGTGGGGCCGAGCAGCCCGACCGCGCCGAGGGCGTGGCCGTCGAGGGACACGGGCGCCACGACGACGGCGCACGACGAGAGCGGCTCGAAGCCGTGCTCGGTGCCGATGGCGACCGAGAGCCCGCGGTCGAGGACGTCGCGCAGGAGGTTCACCACGACCAGTTGCTGCTCAAGGATGGCGAGCACCGAGCGCACGGTCTCGACGGCCTCGAAGGACTCGGCCAGGCGCGGCGAGCCGCCCACGAACACCTGGTCGGACTCCATCGACTCCATGGAGCCGACGGCGGTCCGGGCGGCCGTGATGAGCGAGTCGACCTCCTTGGACCCGCTGGCCGGCACGGTCCAGGGCCCCGAGAGGGTCTGCCCCACGAGATCGGCGCACAGCAGCGCGCCCGCCCGCCCGAGGGCCTCCTCGGAGGTCCCGTCGGCGAGGTCGATGGTCCGCTTCTCGACGGCGCCGTCGGAGAGCACCACGACGAGGAGCGCGTGCTGGGGCGAGAGACCGACGAGCTGGACCGAGCGGATGGTGGCGGTCTCGTGGGAGGGCCCGACCACGACGGCGGCATAGGAGGTGAGCTCCGTCAGCAGGCCGGTCGCCCGCTCGAGGACGGTCTCCATTTCGCCGTGCACCTGGTCGAAGAACTGGGTCACCTGGCGCCGCTGCGTCGGGCCGAGCACGCCCGGCGCGGTCAGGTGGTCCACGAAGAAGCGATAGCCCTTGTCGGTCGGGATGCGCCCGGCGCTGGTGTGGGGCTGCACGAGGTAGCCCTCACGCTCGAGCGCCACCATCTCGGAGCGCACGGTGGCCGGGGACACCTGCACGCCCGGTGCAGTGGCCACGTGGGAGGAGCCGACCGGCTCCGCGGTCCCGATGTACTCGGTGACCACCGCCTCGAGGATGGCGGCCCGGCGGGCGTTGAGGTCGCGCTCGTCACCGGCATCGGAGGTCGGGGCGGTGTCGGCGTGGAATGTCATTGGCGTGCCTGGCACTCAAGTCTACCGAGTGCCAGGGGTCCGGCCCCGGGCAGGCCGCAACGACCGGTGAGCGGCCAGGTCAGCCGCCCGCGCCCGACGCCAGGCGGCGGGTCCGTCCGGGTCAGTCGTCGCCCAGGCGGAGAGCCGAGATGAAGGCCTCCTGGGGCACCTCGACCCGGCCGATGTTCTTCATCCGCTTCTTGCCCTCCTTCTGCTTCTCCAGGAGCTTGCGCTTGCGGGTGATGTCACCGCCGTAGCACTTGGCCAGGACGTCCTTGCGCTTGGCCTTGACCGTCTCGCGGGCCACGATGCGCCCACCGATGGCGGCCTGGATGGGGACGTCGAAGAGCTGGCGCGGAATCAGCTCGCGCAGCTTCTCCGCCATCTTGCGGCCGTAGACGTCGGCCGAGCCCTTGTGGACGATGGTCGAGAAGGCGTCGCACGGCGCGTGGTTGATCAGGATGTCCACCCGCACGAGGTTGGCGGTGGCGTAGGCGGCCGGCTCGTAGTCGAGGCTGGCGTAGCCCTTGGTGCGGCTCTTCAGCTGGTCGAAGAAGTCGATCACCACCTCGGCCAGCGGTATGGAGTAGACGAGCTCGACGCGCTCGGGCGAGAGGTACTCCATCCGGGACATCTCGGCCCGGCGGTTCTGGCACAGTTCCATGACCGTGCCGGTGTACTCGCTCGGCGTGATGATGGTCGCGGTGAGGATCGGCTCGTCGATGTGGTCGATGCGGCTGGCGTCGGGCAGCTCGGTCGGGTTGTCGACGTCGAGCTCGCTGCCGTCGGTGAGGAAGGCCCGGTAGGCCACGCTCGGCGCCGTGGCGATCAGCGAGAGGTCGAACTCGCGCTCCAGGCGCTCGCGCACGATCTCCATGTGGAGCAGGCCGAGGAAGCCGCAGCGGAAGCCGATGCCCAGGGCGTGCGAGGACTCCGGCTCGAAGGTGAAGCTGGCGTCGTTGAGCTTGAGCTTCTCGAGCGCGTCGCGCAGGTCGGGGAGCTCGTCCCCGTCCACCGGGTAGAGGCCGCAGAACACCATGGGCTTGGGGTCCCGGTACCCGGCCAGCGCGTCGGTGGCCCCGTGCTGGGCCGTCGTGACGGTCTCGCCGGATCGGGCCTCGCCGACGTCCTTGATCCCGGCGATGAGGTAGCCGACCTCGCCGGGGCCCAACTGCTGCACCGGGAGTGCCGTCGGCGTGCGCACACCGACCTCCTCGATGTCGTGCACGGCGTTGGCCTGCATGAAGCGCAGGCGGGCACCCGAGTGCAGCGTCCCGTCGACGATCCGGAGGGAGCTCACGACGCCGCGGTACTGGTCGTAGGAGGAGTCGAAGATCAGGGCGCGCAGCGGCGCCTCGGGGTCGCCCTGGGGGGGCGGGATGCGGGCGATGATCGCGTCGAGCAGCTCGCGCACCCCCTCGCCCGTCTTGGCCGAGATGCGCAGGATGTCCTCGGCCGGCAGGCCGAGGACGTGCTCGATCTCGAGGGCGCAGCGCACCGGGTCCGCAGCCGGCAGGTCGATCTTGTTCAGCACCGGCACGATCTCGAGGTCGTTCTCGAGGGCCTGGTAGCAGTTGGCCAGCGTCTGGGCCTGGATCCCCTGCGAGGCGTCCACCAGGAGGACGGCACCCTCACAGGCGGCCAGCGAGCGGGAGACCTCGTAGCCGAAGTCGACGTGGCCCGGGGTGTCGATCAGGTGGAGGATGTGGCCGTTGTAGTGGACCCGCACGTTCTGGGCCTTGATGGTGATGCCGCGCTCCCGCTCGATGTCCATGGAGTCGAGGTACTGCTCCCGCATGAGCCGGGGGTCGACGGCTCCGGTGATCTCGAGGATGCGGTCCGACAGGGTCGACTTGCCGTGGTCGACGTGGCTGATGATGGAGAAGTTGCGGATGCGCTCGACCGCGACCGGTCCGGTGGAAGTTGCGGAGGGAGGCACAGTCAGTCGATCGTACCGGTCCACGTCGTCGCCCCTGGTCGCCTGGCCTGGGAACTTGGTGGTGGCCGCCGGAGGTGCCGGCTGCCGAAATGGGCCACCACCTGCTACAGTTGTCCTCCGCACCGGTGGACCACGCGCCCGCCGCCGCCCCCTTTCGAACGCAACCGAGGATCGACACGTGGCCAACATCCAGAGCCAGATAAAGCGGAACCGCCAGAACGAGAAGCGCCGGCTGCGCAACAAGTCGGTCCGCGCCGAGCTGCGCACACGCTCCAAGAACGCCGTGGCGGCTGCCGAGACCGGGTCCGAGGACAGCACCGAGGTCCTGCGCCTGGCGGTCAAGCGGATCGACAAGGCCGCGTCCAAGGGTGTCATCCACAAGAACACGGCGGCGAACCACAAGTCGCGCCTGGTGCGGCGGATCGCCGCCATCGAGGCGGCGGCCGAGTAGCCCTCCGGGTCACTCCGCTCGCCTCCGCTTCGCCTTCCGCTCCCTTTCCGCTCCCCTCCCCTTCCGTCGCCTCCGCGAACACCCTTCGACACGGCAGCGGAGTGCCACGGCCGCGGGCCGGCGTGCGCTACCCGGCCAGGTGGAAGGTGAAGATCTTCTCCGGCACGATCCGGGCCCCCACGGCGTCCGCGTCGTCGAGCCACGCCTCGAAGGACGGCCCCTGCTTCGGCAGGTACTCGTCGAGCATGGCCTGGCGCAGCTCGCCGAAC
Organism: uncultured Acidimicrobiaceae bacterium; assembly: GCA_964457065.1. Classification (GTDB taxonomy): domain Bacteria; phylum Actinomycetota; class Acidimicrobiia; order Acidimicrobiales; family RAAP-2; genus Bog-473. The sequence continues at coordinate 42,633 of CAYWDQ010000006.1, forward strand.
CCCGGGTCGTCGAGGGCGAACAGCTCCGCCCTGCCGTGCACCGTCACGGCCAGCTCCTCCCCCGGCAGGTGGGTGGCGCTCACGGCGGGGCGGGCACGCAGGTGCCGCATGCGGACGGCGTCGCGGCCCGAGCTGAACCAGAAGCTGCCGTGGAGGAAGTAGCCGTCGACCGGGCCGGCCAGCGGGCGCCCGTCGGCGGTGACGGTGGCCAGCACGAGGAGGCGCATCCCCCCGAGCCGGTCGACCAGCTCGCGCGCGGCGAGGCGACGCTCGTCGCTGATGATGCCACGCAGGTGCGGCCCGGCGGTGCCCATGGAGGCGTCGAGCAGGGCCTGGAGGCGTTGGAGTTCTTCGGGCGTCTCGAGCATGTTCCCAGTCCAGCACCCGGCTGCTCGCCCGGCCCCGGTCGCGTGGGAAGCTGGGGACGATGGCGGACGGACTCGTCCTCACCCGCCGGCTGTCCGAGCGCGGCGTCCACGAGACGGCACAGCGCGCCGGGCACGCGCCGGGCGCAGGGGTCGTTCGCCACTACGTCGGCTACGAGGAGTGGCCCCAGTCGGGCTTCCTCCGACGGGAGGTGGCCCGGCACGGTGTCGCCCTGATCCTGGGCTTCGGCGACACCATGGAGGTCTTCGATGGCGAGGTGGGCAGCCCCGTCCGCACCCTGGGCGCGTTCGTCGTGGGCAACCAGTCGCGCTCGAGCATGACCGGGGTGGGCGGCCACCAACTGGGCGTGCAGGTGGAACTGACCCCTGCCGGCGCGCTGGCGCTGCTCGGTGAGGTGGCCCCGTTCAACGACGCCGTGGTCCCGCTCGACGAGGCCCTGGGCGGGCGAGGGGCGCGCCTGGTCGAGCGGTTGGCCGAGACGCCGACGTGGGAGGGGCGGCTGGGACTCCTCGACCGCACCCTGGGCGCCCCCGACGCCGTCTCCGCGCTCACGCCGGAGGTGGCCTGGCTGCGGCGGCAGCTGGTTGCGTCCAACGGGCGGGCCCGCGTGGAGCCGCTCATGGACGCGACGGGACGGAGCCGGCGGCACGTCACGGAGGGCTTCCGGCGGCAGTTGGGCATCGCCCCCAAGGCCTACGCGCGTCTGCTCCGCTTCGAGTACGCCGCCTCGCTGCTGTCCCGGCCCCTGCGGGACCGCACCCTGGCGGACGTCGCCATGGAGGCCGGCTACTACGACCAGTCCCACCTCACGCGCGACTTCGTCGCGCTGGCGGGGATGACCCCCGGTGCCCATGCCGCGGCGTCCGCTCTGGTCCACGAGGTCAGGTTTGTCCAAGACGCCGGGGCCCCGTGTCGCGCAGAGTGAGGTCATGACGACAACCAACTCCACCACCACCAGGGCCGCCGTCATCCCCGTGCTCGTCTACGAGGACATCGAGGCGGCCCACGATTACCTCGTCGCCACGTTCGGGTTCACGTCGGGGGGCCTCCACCGGCTCGACGACGGGACGGTCGTGCACGGCGAGGTACGCACCGGGGACGCCGCCATCTGGTTGCACCGGGTGACGGCCGAGCACGAGATGGCCTCGCCGCGCGGGGCAACGGCCTCCTACGGGGGCCTGTCCGTCCTGGTGCCCGACGTCGACGCGCACTACGCCCGCGCCAAGGCGGCCGGGGCCCGGATCGACAGCGAGCCGACGGACCAGGACTACGGGTTGCGCGAGTACGGCGCCCGGGATCCCGAGAACCACCGCTGGTGGTTCTCGTCCCCGCTGCCCTGACCCGAGCTAGCGGCGGGCGGCGGCCCGCGGGCGGGCTGGACGGGCCGGACGCGTCTGGCGGGCGAGCCGGGCCACCAGGATCTCGATCACGACCTCGGCGTTGAGGCCGCTCGCCCCGCGCACGTCGAGGTCCGCCGCGGCGATGAGGTTGATCGCCTCGGCGATCCGGGCGCTCCCCAGCCGGCGCGACTGCTCGAGCGCCTTCTTGGCCACGAACGGGGCGGTGCCGAGCAGCGCCGCCGCATCGCGCTCGCCGCCGACGTCGTCCCCGTCGAGGGCCAGCATGTTGGCGAAGTGGCCGTGCAGGGTGGCGAGCACCTGCACGGGCACGAGGCCGCCGGCATCGAGGATGCGGTGGAGCACCAGCAGCGCCCGCCCCGGGTCGCCCTTGTCGATGGCGTCGGTGAGCTCGTAGCGCGGGACGTTGCCCGCCTCACCGAGATACGGCGCCAGATCCTCGGCGGAGATGCGGGCGCCCTGGCCGTAGGCGGCGCTCAGCGCGCCGAGCAGGCCCTCGACGCGACCGAGGTCCTCGCCCACGTGGCCGGCCAGCAGGTCGGCCGCGGCCGGCTCGAGCTTCACCGGCGCCCCGCGCAGGTGCTCGTGGAGCCACGCCTTGCGGTCCCCCGCCTTGCTCGTGGTCACGTCGATGATGCGTCCGGCGGCGTTGACCGCCTTCACGAGCGGTGCCGGGACCGTCCCGCCCCCGCCCACGAGCACGAGCACCGTCGAGGGCAGCGGGTCCTTGACCACCTCGACCAGCCGCGGCACGTCGGCGGTCAGCAGCCGTCCCGCCTCGCGCACCACCACCACGCGCCGGTCCACCAGGAAGGGCGGCGTCAGGCAGGCGTCGACGACGGCACCGACGCTCAGCTCGTCGCCGGCGCCCCCGCCGATCTCCTCGACGACGAGCGCGTGGTCGAGGTCGCCCACCACCTCGGCCAACAGCGTGCGCACCTCCTGGGCCACCACCGAGGCGTCGTCACCCTTGACGAGATAGGCCGAGGCGACCGCCTTGGTCACCGGGCCTCGCTCACGGCGGCGAGCGCGTCGCGGGCCCGGCAGGTGCCCTTGACGTCGTGCACCCGCACAATGCGGCAGCCCCACGAGATGCCGAGGGCCGCCGCGCCGATGGAAGCCTCGCGCCGCTCGGTGAGCTCCAGATCGAGGACCTTGCCGAAGAAGGTCTTGTTGGACGCCGAGAGCAGCAGCGGGTACCCGAGCGCGGCGAGGGTCGACGACGCGCGCAGGAGGGTCAGCGACTGCTCCGCCGTCTTGCCGAGGTCGAGACCGGCATCGAGCACGATGCGCTCGCCGGGGACACCGGCGGCGCGGGCACCGGCCGCCCGGGCGGAGAGGAAGTTCGCCACGTCGTCCACGAGGTCGTCGTAGTGCGGGTCGGGGTCGGCGACGCGGGGCGCGAGCCGGATGTGCGTGATCACCACGGCAGCACCGTGCTCGGCCGCGGCCGGCGCGTAGTCGGGGTCGGCCAGGCCGCTGATGTCGTTGCCCATCACCGCGCCCTCGGCATAGGAGGCGCGGGCGACCGAGGCGCGCCACGTGTCGACGGATACCGGCGTCCCGAAGCGCGCGGTCAGGCCGGCGACGACGGGGACGACGCGGTCGAGCTCCTCGGCCTCGGTGACCTCGGGCCCGGGACCCGCCTTGACGCCGCCGATGTCGAGGATGTCGGCGCCGTCGGCCACCAGCTGCTCCGCCCGCGTGTACAGCTTGTCGAGCTCGAAGGTGGCTCCCTTGTCGTAGAAGGAGTCGGGCGTGCGGTTCAGGATCCCCATCACGAGCGCCCGGTGCGTGAGGTCGTAACGGCGGCCTCCGAGGTCGAGCGCCGTGGCGACGGCGACCGGGGCGGCCATCAGAACAGTCGCGTCGCCAGTGCCCGCCGGTACTCGTTGGTGCGGGGGTCGTCGGCGCCCATCGCCTCGAGGAGATCAACGAACTCCTGCCGGGCGGCGTCGTCGTCGCGTACGCGACCGAGCAACTCGTCGAGCTTGGCCACGATCTCCTCCCGTCCCGAGCCCGCGAGGTCGACACCCGCCTCGAGCAGGCGGGCCTCGGCTGCGAGGACACGGCCGGACTCGGTCTCGGGCAGGCGGGCCAGCAACGCCAGCGCCTCGGCCGGCTCGCCCCGGTCGATCAGGATGCGGGCCAGCGCCTCGGTGCCCGCGGCGTGGTCAGGCTCGAGCTCGAGCGCCCGGCGCAGGGAGGCCTCGTCGCCCGCGGCAACGAGCGTGTCGGCCTCGCTGGGCGCCGGCGCGAGGCGCTGCACGAACTCCGTCACCTGCGCCTCGGGCAGCGCGCCGATGAACTGGTCCACCACCTGGCCGTCGCGCAGCGCGAAGACGGCGGGGATCGACTGCACCTGGAAGGCCTGGGCGATCCGCGGGTTCTCGTCCACGTTGACCTTGGCCAGCTCCACTGCGCCGTCGGTGGCGGCCACGGCCTTCTCGATCATGGGTCCCAGGGTCGTGCACGGCCCGCACCACGGGGCCCAGAGGTCCACGACCACGGGCACCGTCGCGCTGCGGGCCACGACATCGGACTGGAAGGTCTCGTCGGTGACGTCCATCGGCCCTGACGCTAATGGCTGCGCCCGTCCGGGACGGACGGGGTGGTCCCGCACCAGGGACGATGACCGAGCGACGGGGCGGGACCTGGCCCTCGCCGTGGGCCCGGCGTCTGTATTGGCCGCGCGGCACCGATTAGCGTCGGTCTGCATGTCGCAGGCGCCGGAGGGGATCCACGAGGCCGAGGTCACCAAGTGGATGACCGACCACATCGAGGAGATCTCGACGCCCCTCGCCTTCACCCTGATCGCGGGCGGACGGTCCAACCTGACCTTCCGGGTCGAGGATGCCGAGGGGCGGCAGTGGGCGCTGCGCCGCCCGCCCCTGCACCACGTGCTCCCGACCGCGCACGACATGTCGCGCGAGTACCGGCTCATGCACTCTCTGTTCCCGGCCGGCATCCCCGTGCCGGCGACGGTCGGGCTGTGCACGGACGAGGCGGTCAACGAGCGCCCGTTCTACGTCATGGAGTTCGTGGAGGGCCACATCCTGCGCAACGCGACCGAGGCGGAGGCGGCCTTCGACGTGGCCACCCGTCGTGACGTCGGGGACTACATGGCGGAGACGCTGGCCGCGCTGCACGACGTCGACCCCGACGCGGTCGGGCTCGGGGACCTCGGGCGCCACGACGGGTACATCGAGCGCCAGCTCAAGCGCTGGCGCGGGCAGTACGAGCAGATGCAGGTCGAGGGGGTGGACAACGGCGAGATCGTCGGGCGCGTGAGCGACGAGCTGGCCCGGCGCATCCCCGCCCAGCAGCGGACCTCGGTGGTCCACGGCGACTACCGGATGGACAACGTCGTGCTCGCCGGCAACGGGAGCGTGCGGGCGATCCTCGACTGGGAGATCTGCACGCTCGGCGACCCCCTCGCCGACGTGGGGATCCTGATGGTCTACTGGGCCGAGCCCACCGACGCGACGGCCGTGCTCGGGCTCTCGCCCACCACGGCGCCGGGGTTCTCGACCAGGGCCCAGGTGCTGGAGCGCTACGCCGAGGTCTCGGACCTCGACATCACCGGCGTCGGCTACTACATGGCATTCGGCTACTGGAAGCTGGGCTGCATCCTCCAGGGCGTGTACGCCCGCTACGCCGCCGGCGCCGGTGCGGGCGACCAGGGCAGCGTCGACGGCTACCCGGCCCAGGTGCGGCGTCTCTTCGAGATGGCCGACGAGGCCCTGGAGACGGCGCCGTGAGCCCCGAGGGACGCGGGATGACCGAGCTCTTCGAGGTGCACCAAGAGCCCGTCCTCAACGAACCCGTGCTCGTGGTGTCGCTCGAGGGGTGGGTCGACGCCGGCCTCGGGGCGACGACGGCGGTGGCCTCGCTGCTGGGCCAGGCGCACACGGAGCAGCTCGTCACCTTCAACGGCGAGCACTTCCTCGACCAGCGGGCGCGGCGGCCGGTGGCCCGCATCGTGAACGGCGTCACCACCGACCTCACGTGGCCGCGCACCGTGGTGCGCCAGGGTGAGGACGAGTCGGGGCGCGACATGCTCTACCTCGTGGGCCCCGAGCCCGACTTCCACTGGCGCGCCTTCACCGACGCCGTCGTCGGTCTGGCCCGCTCCTGGCGGGTGCGCCTGGTGGTCGGCCTGGGTGCCTTCCCGGCGCCGGCGCCGCACACGCGCCCCGTGAAGCTCGCCGCCACCGCCCCCGCCGCCTCGTCCGACCTCATTGAGCGGGTGGGCATCGTGCAGGGCGAGCTCGAGGTGCCGGCCGGCGTGCAGTCCGCGCTCGAGCTGGCCTTCGGCGAGATCGGCACGCCCGTGGTCAGCCTGTGGGCGCGGGTCCCGCACTACGTGGCCGGCATGCCCTTCCCCGAGGCCAGCGCAGCCCTGATCGAGGGACTGGCCAGCGTGGGCGGGCTGTCGCTGGACTCCTCGGCGTTGCGGCGGGCCGCCGACAGCTCCCGGCGCCAGGTAGACCAGCTGATCTCGGACAACTCCGAGCACCAGGCCATGGTGCGCAAGCTCGAGGAGAGCATCGACGCCTCGGAGGGCAACGCGATGGGCGTGGACGCCGTGCCCTCGGGTGACGAGATCGCGGCCGAGCTCGAACGCTTCCTGCGGGGTGAGGAGCAGTGAGGGCGGCGCAACCGGACAGGGCGCAACCGAACAGACAGAAGGGACGAGGCAGATGAAGATCGACGGGGGCATCGGGTTCGACCCGACGGGCATCGCGGAACAGGCGGCCAAGGCGGAGGCGAGCGGGTACGACGGGGTGTGGTCGGCCGAGACCTCGCACGACCCGTTCCTCCCCATCGCCATCGGCGCGGGCGCCACGGAGAAGCTCGAGTTCGGCACGGGGATCACCGTGGCCTTCGCGCGCAACCCGATGACGCTCGCCGTGCAGGCCAACGACCTGCAGCTCCTGACCAAGGGCCGCTTCATGCTGGGCATGGGGAGCCAGATCAAGCCGCACATCACGAAGCGCTTCTCCATGCCGTGGTCCCACCCCGCCCCACGCATGCGCGAGATGATCCTGGCCATCCGGGCCATCTGGAAGACGTGGGAGACCGGCGAGAAGCTCGAGTTCCGGGGCGAGTTCTACACGCACACGCTGATGACCCCCTTCTTCGACCCGGGCAAGAACCCGTACGGGACCCCCAAGATCCTCCTCGCCGGGGTCGGCGAGCACATGACCGAGGTGGCGGGCGAGGTCGGCGACGGGTTCCTGGTGCACGGGTTCACGACCGAGCGCTACCTGCGCGAGGTCAGCCTGCCCGCGCTCGAGCGCGGCGCGGCCAAGGCGGGCAAGACGCGTGACGACCTCACGGTCTCGTACCCGGGCTTCGTGGTCACCGGGACCGACGACGCGAGCACCGCGGCGGCGGAGACGGCCGTGCGCGAGCAGATCGCCTTCTACGGCTCGACCCCCGCCTACCGCCCGGTCCTCGAGCTCCACGGCTGGGGCGACCTGCAGTCGGAGCTCAACACGCTGTCGAAACGGGGCGAGTGGGTGAAGATGGGCGAGCTGATCGACGACGACGTGCTCAACGCCTTCGCCGTGGTCTGCCCGCTCGACAAGGTGGCCACCGAGGTGCGCAACCGCTTCGAGGGCATGATCGACCGCTTCAGCTTCTACGCCCCCTACAAGGTCGAGCCCGGACTGTGGAAGGACGTCATCGCCGGCTTCCACAGCTGAACCGGCCGTGGCCAAGGCGGTGGCGGCCAGGCGAGGGTGGCGGTTCAGATGACGACGTTGACGAGGCGGGGCGGCCGGGACACGACCCGGGTGGGCACGGCACCCTTCAGGGCCTCACTCACCTTGGCCGACGCCAGCGCGACCTGCTGCGCGTCGGCCTCGGAGATGCCGGCTTCGACCTGAATCCGGTCCCGGACCTTGCCGTTGACCTGCACCACCATCGTCACTGTCTCCTGGCGGAGCAGCTCGGGGTCGGCTCTCGGCCAGGGCTGCAAGTGCACCGACGGCTCCCCGGGGTGGCGGCGCTCCCACAGCTCCGCCGTCACGTGCGGCGAAAGCGGTGCGAGCAGGCTCAGGAGCGCATCGAACGCCTCGTTCCAGACCTCGGCGTGCACACCGGCGTTGGTGCCGGCGCGGGCGCCGTCGCCGTCGGCTCGGGCATCACCGTTGGGCGAGTCGCCGCTGCCCTGGCTCCCGCGCGCGTAACGCTGCAGGGTGTTGAGCAGCTCCATGCAATGGGCGACCGCCGTGTTGTAGGACCAGCGCTCCAGATCCTTGGTGACGTCGGCGACGGTGCGGTGGACGGCCCGGCGCACGGAGCGGTCCTCGTCCGACTGCTCGCCGGAGTGGAGGTGAGGCTCGGACAGGCAGGTGCGCCAGAGCCGATCGAGGAAGCGGCCGCAGCCCTCAATGACCTGCTCGGTCTGCTCGGACCAGTCCATGTCGTCGAAGGGGGGGCCGACGAAGAGGTGGAAGAGGCGCAGCGCGTCGGCCCCGACGGTATCGAAGTAGTGCTCCGGCGCGATGAGGTTGCCCTTGGACTTGGACATCTTGGTGCCGTCCATGCGGATCATGCCCTGGGCGAGGTAGTGCCTGAAGGGCTCGCGGTCGATGCCGGGCGCCAGGCCGACGTCGATGAGGGCCCGGGTGACGAAGCGCGCGTAGAGCAGGTGGAGGATGGCGTGCTCGATCCCGCCGATGTACTGGTCCACCGGCATGAAGTGCCGGGCGGCCTCGGGATCGAAGGGGCGGTCGGTGCTCCAGGGGTCGCAGAAGCGCAGGAAGTACCACGACGAGTCCACGAACGTGTCCATCGTGTCGGTCTCGCGCCGGGCCGGCCCGCCGCAGACGGGACAGGTGGTGTGCAGGAACCCCTCGTGGAACGAGAGCGGCGACTGCCCGGTGGGCAGGAACTCGACGTCGTCGGGGGCCACGATGGGGAGCTGGTCCTCGGGGACCGGGACCACGCCGTGCTCCTCGCAGTAGACGGCGGGGATGGGGCAGCCCCAGAAGCGCTGGCGCGAGACGAGCCAGTCCCGCAGCCGGTAGTTGACCTTGCGCTCGCCGATGCCCTGCTCCTCGAGCCACCCGATGGCGCGCGCCTTGGCGGTGACGATGTCGAGGCCGTCGAGGAAGCCGCTGTTGATCTTGATGCCGTCCCCCGTGTACGCGCCGCCGCCGTTCGCGTCCCAGTCCTCAGGTGGCTGGACCGTGCGCACAATGGGGAGGCCGTGGAGGGTGGCGAAGGCCCAGTCGCGCTCGTCTTCGGCCGGCACGGCCATGATCGCCCCGGTCCCGTACCCCATCAGGACGTAATCGGCCACGTAGACGGGCACCGGGACGCCGGTGAAGGGATTGACGACCGAGCTCCCGGTGAAGGCGCCGCGCTTGTCGAGGGCCGATGGGTCCCCCTCCGCCATGCGCTCGATCTCGGTCTCCTCCGCCGCCCGGCTCCGCAGCTCCTCGACGGCGCGGCGCTGGGCGTCGACCGTGAGCTCGTCCACCAGCGGGTGCTCGGGGGCCATGACCGCGTAGGTCATGCCGAAGCTGGTGTCGGGGCGAGTCGTGAAGACACGCACGGTGAGATCGGGCCGGCCCTCGACCGAGAGGTCGAACTCGGCACCCTCGGAGCGCCCGATCCAGTTGCGCTGCATGACCTTGGCCCGCTCGGGCCACTCCAGGTCGTCGAGGGCGTACAGCAGCTCGTCCGCGTAGCGGGTGATCCGGAAGAACCACTGCTCAAGATCGCGCCGCTCGACCACGTCGCCGGAGCGGTCGCAGGTGCCGTCGGGGAGCACCTGCTCGTTGGCCAGCACCGTCTGGCAGCCGGGGCACCAGTTCACCGGCGCCTTGGCGCGGTAGGCCAAGCCCGCCTCCCAGAGCCGCAGGAAGATCAGCTGGGTCCACCTGATGTACGCCGGCTCGTGGCTGTGCACCTCCCGGCGCCAGTCGTAGACGGCGCCGAGCCGGGTCAGCGACGCCGTCAGCTCGGCGATCCGGGCGTCGGTGAAGATCCGGGGGTGCGTCCCGGTCTTGATGGCCGCGTTCTCCGCCGGGAGGCCGAAGGAGTCGAAGCCGATCGGGCTGAGGACCCCCTTGCCCAGCATGGTCTGGTAGCGAACGACCAGGTCACCGAAGGTGTAGTTGCGCACGTGGCCCTGGTGGGCCGGGCCAGAGGGATACGGGTACATGCACAGCGCGTAGAACTTCTCACGGGGATCGTCGTTGTCGATCTCATAGGTGCCCTCTTCGGCCCAGTGGCGTTGCCACTTGCGCTCCACCTCCTGGACGTCGTAGGCCCGTGCCATGCCACAAGGGTAGGCGACGCCCCGGGCGCTCCTGATCCTGTTCGAGGGGGGTCTCGGGGCACCCTTCACGCATCCATCAGCGACGGCTCCGACCCTCCGGGCGGGCCGAAGCGCATTGCCCCGACTGCTAGCGTTGGCGTCCGCCACTGGGGGCGTAGCTCAGCTGGTAGAGCGCTTGACTGGCAGTCAAGAGGTTCGTGGGTTCAAGTCCCATCGCCTCCACCAATGTGTGACCTGCGTTTCTCGTTTCTCGTCGCCTCCGAATCGGGAAGCAGAAGTGCGATTTGCAAACGCTTTGCAAACATGCGCTTCGTAGTCGCGCTTACAGCCCCGAATGACGCCACCGATTTCGACCGTGTGTTACGGACGAGCTGCGCCCCCTCCCGGCGATAGATGACGCATCAGCATCTGGCCGATCGGGCGTCGTCTGTGATCTTTGGGATTACTCAGCCTTTACCCACGTCTGTCACCATTGGATCTAGGCAGAGTGCGCGCAAGAAACGCGAAATTCTGGGATACGTTTCTAGGCATGCCCTTGACGTAAGTCTGCGGGCAAGGAACAAGAGGGGCCAATGGGTGCACCGAGAAAGGTCTATTCCAGCTGGATCGCAAGATCCGTGCTCGCTGCAGCCATCGTCGCCGCAGCGACAGCTGTCCTGTCCCTCGGATCATCGAGTGCGCTGGCCGGCGGCTCGAAGAGCGTCTCTGCCTCAACGCTATTGACTCATGCATGTAGTGACACCTTGGCCGCCTCCGCCTTCGACGTCCAAGGCCAGGTGAAGGGTGGTGGTAGCGGACCCCTCAGCATTAACCTCCACTTCGGCTCAGCTGGCAACGTGATGACCCTTACCGAGAACGGGGACGAGACGGTAAACATAATCACCAACGGGACCTCTGCCTACATGAAGGGCAATCATGCCTTCTGGCAGACGGAGGTAAGCGCGAGAGACTCCGGAGTTGCGTCACTCTTGGCGGGCCGCTGGATTGACGTGACGTCGGACAAGAAGGACTTCTCCAGCCTGTCCAAGCAGCTCAGCAAGAAGAACCTCCTGTCACAGTGCGGCGGGGGTGGGTCAGCCTCATATGTCGGGCACGCCACCATCAATGGCATCAAGGTGACCAAAGTCCACGAGCTAGCGAATCAGGAGTCCGACACCTACTACGTCGAGGGCGGCTCGACTTCATACATTTTGAGAGTCACCGGCAGCGCATCTCAGAAAAAGTCCGGAGATCTCGTCTTAAGCGACTACGGTCTGCAGCCTGACACTTCTGAGCCACCCGGCACTATCCCGATTTCCAGCTTGGGGTAAGCAAAACGGCGGTCACGCTTAGGCCAACACGAAGCCCTACGACGTATTGTTGGCCCCCCGAGTGATCCAGGAGAGAGTCCGCGTCGAGGAGAGCTGAAAAGCCGATTTCACTGGCAGTCAAGAGGTTCGTGGGTTCAAGTCCCATCGCCTCCACCATCGCCTCCACCAACCAAATTCCAATTCAGCGGGCCGCGTCCCCGCTCTCCGATTGGTCCCCGCTTTTCCCCGCGTCAATGAGCTCGGCCGCTCGGCCGCTCGGGAGCTGTCTGTGTCTGTGCATACGGATCGTCTCCGCGCGAGCGAGGTCCGTCGCGTTGGCGACGGCGCGCAGGTCCCTGGATACAGGTGCGCGTCTGTGCGAAAGACGATGGCCGGGCCATGCCCCAGCGCGTTTCCGTGCCCCATCCCAAGCAGGGGTTCACGGCATCGGGGTCACCTCAGAGCGCGGCCATCTCCTTGGAGTCAACTCCATGGGCGACCAGTGCATAGATCACCAGGACCCCCAGACCCACATAGGTCAACGACCAGATGGGGTAGTAGGGCATCCACCAGATGGCACTGATGGAAGCGACGGCGGCAACGACGATGCCGGCCCAGATTCCGATCTGTGAGCGGCTCATGACGGCGAAGGCGCAGAGGATCAGGAGAATCCCCACGACCAGGTAGACCCAGCCGTAGGTCTTGAGGCTGGTGCCGAAGATGGCGTCCTCAAGATGCTGGGGTAGTGCACCGTGGTACCGGAAGGCCCAGATCGAGTCGAAGATGCGCATAACGCCGGCCACCCCCAGGACAATGGCGGCGAAGACAATCCAACCGCTACCTCGTTCATTCATTGCATTTCCCTCCCCCTTGGATTGCGGCTCGAACCTCGAGACCGCTTGTCACCCCACCCTTCCTAGGCCGGCTCAGCTAGCCAGGACTTTGGCCTTCTGAGCCTGGAACTCGTCTTCACTCAAGGCGCCTTGGGACTTGAGGTCGGCAAGCTTGGCGAGCTGGTCGGCGGTCGTGTCCCCGGATGTCCCCGCGGTCTGCCGGACGTACTGGTCGAATGCCTGCTGCTGCTGCACCGCGTCCTGCGCCGCTCGTTCGTGCATCTTGCCGCCACGGGCGATCAGGTACACGAAGACACCGAGGAATGGGACGACGATGACGAAGATCACCCACAACGCCTTGGCCCAGCCGCCCATGTCGTGGCTGCGGAAGATATCCATGAACACCGTTATCAACAGCCAGATCCAGATGATGAAGAGGAAGAAGTACAACATCGTCAGGAAGAAATCCAGAATTGGGTATTGGTAGCTGGCGAAAAGCACTTGTCCTCCTTGCGTCATGTTGCGAATAGGGAATGGGCAAAGCCAGATCCCATTCGGGATTGGTTCAGGACCCGAGGACCTTCGCTTTTTGAGCCTCGAACTCGGCCTCGGTGAGGATGCCCTGTGACTTGAGCTCGGCAAGGTCCTTCAGCTGAGCGATAGGGTCTCGAGCCGGCGCTGGTGCTGGCGCGGGCTGAGGGGCGTACTGCTGTTGCTGCGCATACTGCTGTTCGTCTTGTTGCGCCCACCGATTTTGTTGCCGACGCGAGACGCGGTTCGACACAGCGGTGGCCGTCCCGGCGATGGCTGCGGTACGTGCGATACCTCGGAGAAGTGGCATGGTCCCGTCCTTTCTTCGCTGAATCAGCCTTCGGCTGCGTCGAGAGCGGCGATCAGGTCGTCCTGAGGGATGTAGCCGGCAGCGACAAGCTCTGCCTCGCCACCACGCAATGCCTGTATGAACGGTGTCGCCCAGCGGTTCTCGAAGATCAGGACTCCAGCCGCGGAGCCTGGCTCGATCACTGATGCCGCTTCAAGGAGATCGCTGTCCCCCAGCAGACCGGACGACGCACCCGCAAAGACGGCGAGGTCGAACTTTCCATCACGGTCGACGTCTTGGAGCTCGAGCGCTCGCATCGAGCCGTCGGTATCCCGTTTCACGAACATGAGGTCGAGGATCCTGATGACACCTCGGTCGACGAGGTCGAGCAGGGACGAGAAGCCTTCGCCCGTCATCTTGTTGCCGGGGAACTCGACGATCAGGTAGCTAATCGGGCCTAGGGCTTCTGTTTCGTCAGCCATCATGTGGCCCCCTTTCGGATTTCCGAACGGTCTCTATTTGGGAGGGTACTCCGATGGTCTGGCAGGCGCTACCGGTATTCACTTAGCGATTCCCCAGCTTTTTCCCAGCATCTGGACGCGGTCATGAAACCTCCGAGTGAGTCTCGACGCTGCGAGCTCGCCGACGCACTGGGCATTGGGGACTCGTGCCGCTGAGATTGAGGGAAGAGCCTTCCCAGTGCGTCGAACGATGTTCGCTTCTAGTAGTGATGATGCTGGAGGACCGACTTGAGGACCACCATCGCCACACCTAGTAGCCCCGCTATGAAGGTAACGATGGCTCGCTGACTGCCCCGCAAGCCGGCTGCTCGCCCGGCGGTATAGCCGTGCATTACCAGGAGCACGACCGTCACGATGAGAGCCGCTTGGGCCGCGTCCGACGCTGACGCTCCAAAGAGGACAGCGACGCCGATCGATGCCACCGGCAAGAAAGAAGCGCTAACCATCGGCCATGCCTCCGCCAGAGACGATCGGATGACGCCGACGCTCGGTAACCGACCGTCGTGAGTGTGAGCACCGAGCAGTTCGGCGTACTGCTCGGCAAGCCAATACACAATGAGCGTCACGACGACGGTCACCGCGAGTTGTGAACTGGTCAGTTGATTCCCGCCGGCAGCGATGACGGCCGCTGTCACAATCGTGCCGTAAATGCTCGCCGCTCTGCGTCGACCGCGGGTCGTCGAAGCCGACCCCGAACCGGCTTCGCAGGAGCCCGAACCAGCTTCGGTGCCTTCGGTCATGGTTAGCCTGGCATCCGCTCTGGACAGATGCTCAGCCTCGCGAAGAGTTTCTCCATGACGTCATCCGATCTGATGTCATCTGACACCATGCCGATCCGCCAACCCCGCAGCTCACGATGTCGCGCCAACGCCACACGAGTTGGCTCTGCTGAGGTCTCCAACAGCTCATCTGGACAGTCATGCACGCCGCGATCTCCGCCTTTGCCACACCACACCACCAACCGCACCAAGTGTGATGACCGCTCCGATCGCAATGAACCACGTCACCAGGGTGAATACGACACCGATCTTTCCGTACAACCGGCTGTCCGACACCATGGTCGAGGAAAGGTAGAGCGACGCGAACACGCCGAGTCCCATCCAAAAGAGCGCCGTCGCCACCGCCGAAGGGGCAACCCGAGCCCACGATTCCCTTCCTGCCAACAGGAAATGGATGGACCACCAGAAGAAGAGCGTCAGAAGGACGAAGTCAACCAGCCCGAGCACCACCGGACCTCCTGGCCCGTGACGTAAGGGCCCGCTGATCTCGCCGTCGAGGATGAGCAACCCCGCGAGTCCCGCAATCCAAACGAAGCAGCGCAGCAGATTATCGGCTCCCCGGGCGTGGGCCTGTTCGAAGGTGCCTTCGTAGATGACCTGGACCGATCTTGCCACCGCTATCGTGCCGGCGAGGGACAGTGCCAGGCTGACGAACACGCCGAGATTGAACGAGAC
>CAYWDQ010000007.1:0-46994 GCA_964457065.1 uncultured Acidimicrobiaceae bacterium
CTACCCGATCACGGCGTACCAGAACGTGTACGCCACCGAGCCCGGGTCGGCCGAGATGCCGAGTGCGGGGCGCCCGTTCACCCCCGAGGTCCTGACGCGCCTCGTCGCCAAGGGCGTGGGCGTGGCCCCGCTCCTGCTGCACACCGGCGTCGCCTCGTTGGAGGCGAGCGAGCCGCCGTACGCCGAGTACTTCCGGGTGTCGCTCGCCACCGCGCACCACATCAACGACACGCGCCGCTCGGGCGGGCGCGTCATCGCCGTCGGGACGACGGTGGTGCGCGCGCTCGAGTCCGTGGTCGACGAACATGGGCACGTGCACCCGAGCGAGGGATGGACCGAGACGGTCGTGTCGCCCGAGCGGCCCGTCCGCTCCATCGACGGCTTCCTCACCGGCTGGCACGAGCCCGAGGCCTCGCACCTCGCCATGCTCGAGGCGATCGCCGGGCGCCCCCTCCTCCAGGCGTCCTACGACGCCGCACTGGCCGAGGGCTACCTCTGGCACGAGTTCGGCGACGTCCACCTCATACTGCCGTGACGGAGGCCGCGCCGATCGCCGGGGGCAGCGCGCCCGAGTCGCCGCTCCAGCAGCTGCCGACGACGCGGCGGGCCATCCTCAACCTGCTCAAGCGCGGGGGGCCGCTCGACGCCTCGGCCGTGGCCGGCGCCCTCTCCCTCACCCCCGCCGCCATCCGGTTGCAGCTGACGCGCCTGGAGGAGGACGGGCTGCTGGCGCACCACGACGAGGGGCCCGGCGCTGCGGGCCGGGGTCGACCCCGCCACGTCTACGAGCTGACGTCCGCGGCCGAGTCGCTCTACCCCAAGCGCTACGGCGACCTCACCACCGAGCTGCTCGGGTACCTGGGTGGCCCGGACGCGGCCCAGGTCGACGAGCTCTTCGAGCAGCGCCGGCGCCGGCGGGTCGCCGGCGCGCTGCCCCGCACGGCCGACCTGCCCTTCGACGAGCAGGTCGCCGCGCTCACCGCGATCCTCGACGAGGACGGCTACCTGGCCGAGGCCGAGCGGCTGGCCGACGGCAGCTGGCGGATCACCGAGCACAACTGCGCCATCCTCACCGTCGCCCACGGGTTCTCACAGGCGTGCACGAGCGAGCTGGCCTTCATCCGCGACGCGCTCCCGGGGGCAACGGTGCGCCGGGTGGCGCACCTCATGGACGGCGCGCACGTGTGCGCCTACGTCGTCAGCCCGCCGGCGTCGTCGAGTCCGCCGCCCTGATCTCGAGGACCGAGGCGCCGTCCACCTCGTGGATCTCGCTGCGCAGGAGGTCGATGAGGTGCTGGCCGCCGATCTCGACGACGAACTCGTCGACGGCCTGCCCGTCGTCGCGGTCCAAGATGTTGATAGCCACGATGTCCCCCCCGACGGCCCCGATCCGGCTGGCCACAAGGCCGAGGGCGCCGGGCCGGTCGGGCAGTGCGATCCTCACCACATAGCCAGCCATGCGTCAGACGCTAGGCGGTCAATGTGAACTGACTGTTTCAGATTGTTTACGGAATCCCCCCGGAGCCTGAATTCGGCTCAGGCGGCGGCCGCTCTCGTGCGTGCGGGCACGTATTCGTCGACGTACTCGCGCTCGGACAGGCGGGCGATCTCGTGCATCAGCCGGTCCGTGAAGGCCCGGCACTCGGTGTGGTCGTGGTTCTCGAGCGGGTCCTCGGGGTTCTCGGGCGGGTCCATCTGCATCGGCTCCCCGAAGCGGATGATCACGGTCTTGAAGGGGCGCATCCACTTGGAGTCGAGCGGCTGCACCTCGGTCGTGCCGACCACGCCCACGGGGATCACCGGCACGCCGCACTCCCGCGACAGCCTCGTCACCCCCGTCCGCCCCTTGTGCACGTACTGGTCGAGGCTCCGCGTCCCCTCGGGATAGAGGCCGAGGATCCGCCCCTTGCCGAGCACGTCGTTGCGTGCCGTGTCGAGCGCCCGCTCCGAGACGCTGCCCCCTCCACGCCGGATCGGGATCTGGCCGGCGGCCCGGAAGAACCAGGCGGTCTTCCACGAGTCGAAGTACTCCGCCTTGGCCAGGAAGGTCACCTTGCGCCGCACCACCAGGGGGATGAAGAACGAGTCGCAGAACGACTGATGGTTGGCGGCCAGGACCGCGGGACCGTGGGTGGGGACGTGCTCCCTCCCCTCCACCTTCACGCGGTAGAGGACGAAGAAGATCGGGCTCAGCACCGCCTTCATCACCCAGTACGTCACGGTGCAAAGGTAGCCCTCGGCGACCGGCGCCGCACCGGAGTCCGGTCTGTGCTGAACTGCGGGCCGCCGGACCCGCCGAGCCCCTGGGAGGGAGCGCCGTGAGTGACACGCTGTCTGCAGAGCCGTTCCTATCCGGCCTGTTCTTCGGGGAGTGCCCGCGCTGGCACGACGGCCGGCTCTGGTACTCGGACTTCTTCGACCACGCGGTGTTCTCGGCGTCGCCCGACGGGGAGCGCCGCGTGGAGGTGGCCTTCGACGGCGAGCCGGCGGGACTGGGCTGGCTCCCCGACGGCCGGTTGCTGTTCAACTCCCGCCTCGACCGCGCCATCTTCCGGCGCGAGAAGGACGGGACCCTGGTGCACCACGGCGACCTCACGCCCTGGGCCACCTGGCACGCCAACGACTTGGTGGTCGCCGCCGACGGGCGGGCCTACGCGGGCAACTTCGGGTTCGACCTCGACGGCCTCTACGACGGCTCGGTGCAGCCGAGTGCGATCGCATCGGCGTCCCTCGTGCGCGTCGACCCCGACGGCACCAGCTCCGAGGCCGCCGCCGACATCGCCTTCCCCAACGGCACCGTCATCACCGAGGACGGGGCGACGCTCATCATCGCCGAGAGTTTCGGCGGCAAGCTGACCGCGTTCGACCGCGCCGTGGACGGCACGCTGGCGAACCGGCGCGAGTGGGCGGTCCTGCCGGGCATCGCGCCCGACGGCATCTGCCTGTGCGCCGACGGTTCCATCTGGGTGTCCAACGCGTTGGCGCACGAGTGCGTCCGCGTGGACGAGGGCGGCGAGGTGCTCGAGCGCGTCGCCACCTCCATGAATTGCTACGCCTGCATGCTCGGCGACGACGACCGGCGCACCCTGTACATGATCGTCGCGGCCGACAGCAACGCCGCCGTGGCGCGGGCGGCCCGCAACGGCGCCATCGAGAAGGTGCGCACGACGGTGCCGGGCGCCGGCCTCCCCTGAGGGGCGCCTACCCCAGCTTGGTCAGCGCGCTGCGCAGGTGGCGCACGGCCTGGCCGATGCGCTGCTCGTTCTCGATCAGGGCGAAGCGGATGTGGCCGTCCCCGCCGGGACCGAACCCCACACCCGGTGACGTGGCGACGTCCGCCTCGTTCACCAGGTACTTCGAGAACTCGAGCGAGCCCATCTCGCGGTAGGGCTCCGGGATCGGGGCCCAGACGAACATGGTCCCCTTGGGGGGCACCAGGTGCCACCCGATGCGGTTGAGCCCGTCGCACAGGGTGTCGCGGCGCGAGCGGTAGATGGCGTTGATCTCCTTGGGGTAGTCCGGCGCCTCGTTCATGGCCACGATGGCGGCGATCTGAATGGGCTGGAACGTCCCGTAGTCGAGATACGTCTTGAGCTTCGTGAGCGCCTGGACGATCTCGCGGTTGCCGACGACGAAGCCCACCCGCCATCCCGCCATGGAGAACGACTTGGTCATGGTGTAGATCTCGACGGCGACGTCGGTGGCGCCGGGCACCTGGAGGATGGAGGGCGGGTCGTAGCCGTCGAACCCGAGGTCCGCGTAGGCGAAGTCGTGCACGAGGACCACCTCGTGCTCGCGGGCGAAGGCCACCAGGCGCTCCATGAAGGACAGGTCGACGCACGCCGTCGTGGGGTTGTGCGGGAACGAGAGCACGATGACCCTCGGCTTGGGCCACGACTCCTCCCAGGCGCTCATCAGCCCGTCGAAGAACGCGTCGCCCGGGTCCGGCGCCCCCTCGTCCCCGGTCGGCACGGCGGGGCCGGCCAGGGGGACCTGCCGCACGTCGGCGCCGGCGAACAGGGGCCCCCAGATGTGGATCGGGTACGACGGCGACGGCACCAGCGCGGTGTCCCCGGGGGCGACCAACACCCACATCAGGTGCGAGAACCCCTCCTTGGCGCCGATGGTCGTGACCACCTCGGTCTCGGGGTCGAGCTCGACCCCGAACTTGCGCTGGTAGAGGTCGGTGATGGCGCTGCGGAGCTTGGGGATGCCGCGGGAGGCGGAGTACCGGTGGTTGCGCGGGTTGTAGACGGCCTCGGCCAGCTTGCCGACCGCCACGTCGGGCGAGGGCAGGTCGGGGTTCCCGAAGCCGAGGTCGATGACGTCGTGACCGGCTCGCCGCGATGCCGCCTTGAGGTCGTTGATGGTGGCGAAGACGTAGGGCGGCAACCCGTTGATCCGGCGGAACTCCATCACGGAAGTCTACGGCCCGACTCCCGCCCTTCCCGACGATGGGCGCCCGCCGATGGCGCGCGCACCGGCCACCAGCTCCTCGACGTCGACCGGCCATCCGAACACGGCCCAGCTGGCGCCCGCCTGCTGCAGCCGTTGCAGCATGTGGTCCACGGGCGGCGACGCCGTCGGCGGCGGGCCGGCCCAGGTCACCTCCAAGCGGTCGGGACCGCCGGTGCGCGCCGCCACGAGCGCCGGATCGGCGTCCCAGACGGTGAGCGCCGCCCCGGCGGCGCGGGCCTCCTCGGTGCGGCCCGACGGGCCGCCGGCCACCCAGACCGTCAACCCGGCGCCCACCAGGTCGCGGGCGAGCTCCACCAGCTCGGCGCGTCGCTCGGCCGCGGACGGGAAGGGGATGCCGTAGGCGCGGTTCTCCTGCTCGCTCAGCCGGTCGCCGGTGCCGAGCCCCGCGATGACCCGCCCGGGCGCCAGGCGGTCCAGGGCCGTGAACTGCGCCGCCAGCACCGCGTTGGGCACCAGGCCGACACGGGCCACGAGCGTGCCGAGGAACGGGCCCTCGCCGGGCCGGCGCGGCGGCCCGAGGCGCGCGGCCAACGCGCCCAGGACCGGGAAGGGGGCGAGGGCGGGGCGCTCGGGCTGGCCCAGGGGCCAGATGTGGTCGTAGCAGAACAGGCCGTCGACGCCGGCGGCGGCCGCCTCGGCGGCGGCGCCGAACGCCGCGTCGGGCGTGTCGCGGAACGTCGGCAGGACGACGCCGGTCCGCATCACCACAACCCGCCCTGGCGCGCCGCGAGGGCGGCGCCCACCGCGCCGGCCCGCTCCCCGAAGGCGGCCGGCACGACCGCCGCCGCCGGGCGGCGGTCGCCACCCTCGACGAGCTCGGCGAAGGTGGCACGGGCGGTGTCGACCAGGAGGTCGCCGGCCTCGACCACGCCGCCGCCCAGCACGAAGCACTCCGGATCGAGCACGCAGGCCAGGTTGGCCAGGCCGAAGCCGATCCACCACCCGACCTGCTCGATGACCCGGCGCGCCGCCGGGTCGCCCGCGGCGGCCGCAGCCGACACGTCCTCGCCCCGGACGCTCTCGGGGTCGCCGCCGGCCATCCGCACCACCTCACCGAGGTTCCCCGCCAGCGCGGCCTCGCGGGCGAAGACGCCGAGGCCGGCGCCCGAGGCGAAGCGCTCCCAGCAGCCGCGGCGCCCGCACGGGCAGGCGGGCCCGGCCGGGTCGACCACCATGTGGCCGATCTCGCCGGCGAAGCCGGCCGAGCCGACCTGCACCCGCCCGTCCACCACGATGCCGCCGCCGATGCCGGTGCCGAGCGTCACCATCACGACGTCGCGGTAGCCGCGGGCCGCGCCCAGGCGGTGCTCGGCGAGCACCGCGAAGTTGGCGTCGTTCTCAATGAGCACGGCGCGCCCGGGGAGCCGGTCGCCGATCAGCCCCGTCCAGTCGACCCCGTGCGCCTGGGGCAGGTTCGGCGCGAAGCACAGGCGGCCGCGGCGGTCGACCATGCCGGGCGCGCCCACGCCCACCGGTGCGGTGCCCGTGGCGCCGAGCGCCCGGTCGAGCTCGACGACGACCTGCGCCACCGCCTCGGCGACGTGGCTGCCCACGATCTCGCGCTTTCCCCGCGGCGTGGGGACCCGGGCCTCGGCCGCGATGCCGTCGTCGGGGCCGAGGGCGACGCCGAGGACCTTGGTCCCGCCGATGTCGACGCCGTAGGTCACGCCGGCGGGCGCGGGCGGGCCCCCTTCCGGGCTCACAAGGTCGACTCGACCCGCGCCTTCAGCTCTCGCATGGCCGTCGCCATGATGCGGCTCGTGGCCCGCATCTTGATGAAACCGGGGATGGGCACGCGCAGCTCCGCCTCGAGGTGGTAGGTGACGTCGGTGCCGCCGCCCTCGGCGGGGTCGAAGACGTAGCTGCCGTCGAGCTTGGTGGTGATGTCGCCCTGGGTCAGCTTCCAGGCCAGGACGTGCGGCGCCTCGGCGTAGTCGTAGGCCAGCGTGTAGCTCGTGCTGCGGCCGAAGGCGGCGGCCCGGAAGGTGACCAGGAGCGGGCGGCCGAGGTCGTCGCGTTCTTTGACCTCGATCTCCTTGATGTCGGCCGCCCACTCGGGGTACGCCTCGAGATCGGCCGCGACCTCGAAGCACCGCTCGGGCGGTGCCGCCACCGAGATGTGCTCTGTCGCTGTGTCGGCCACGGTCAGTGGTTCCTTCCTGTCCTATGTTGCCCGCCGGCGTGAGTCAGATTGCCACTCCGGCCAGGGCCTCGGCCAGCCTAGAAGCGAGAACGTCGTTGTCGAAGGATTCCTGCACCCTGGAACGGGCCGCCCGGCCCATCCGGCGGCGGCGGCTCGGGTCCGCCAGCAGGCTGCGCAGGGCCTGCGCCACCGCCCCGGGATCCTCGGGGCACTCGACGACCAGGCCCGTCACCCCGTCGAGCACGGCCTCGGCCGCCCCGCCGCTGTCCCCGGCGATCTGGGGCACGCCGGCGGCCGCCGCCTCGAGGAACACGATGCCGAAGCCCTCCTGCTCCAGGCCGAGCCAGCGGTTGCGGCAGGCCATCACGAAGACGTCGGCCGCTCCGAGGAGGTCGGCACGGTCCTCGTCGCTCACCCGCCCGAGCACGTGCACCGCCGCCGGGCTCTCGGCGGCCAGGCCCTGCAGGTGGCCGAGCTCGCGGCCGTCCCCCGCGATCGCCACCACCAGGTCGGGGTACGAGCCCGCCAGCCGGCCGGCGGCCCCGATGAGGACGTCCATGCCCTTGCGCGGCACGAGCCGGCTGACGCTCACGACGAGCGGGCCGGCGACCGGCAGGCCGAGCCGGGATCGGGCGGACCGGCGCTCGGCGGCCTTGAGGGGTGTGATGGCCCCGGCGTCGACGCCGGGCGGGATCTCGAGCACCGGCGCCGTCATGCCCGGCGCGGCGCGGCGGCCCTCCGCGGCCGGGTACCCGCCGGCGGAGACGACGACCGACGCCCCGCGCAGCACATGCCCGAGCGCGGCGCGCGCGCCGGGGAGCCGGCCGGGCACCGTGACCTCGGCGCCGTGGAGGATGACGCCGTAGGGGACGTCGAGGCGGGGCCCGACCAGCCCGAGCGGGAGCGCAGGGTCGAGCAGGACCAGGTCGACCTCGTGCTCGGCGGCACACCGTCGCACGGCGGCCAGCGCCCCGGGCGTCGGGAAGAAGAGGATGGGCTCGGGCACGCGCTCGATGTGGATGCCGCGCTCGGCCTGCTCGGCGTCGAACGCCGCGGCACCGTCGTCCGACGACGCGGTGAGCACGACGTAGGAGTCCGGGCTGAGCCGGCGCCACAGCTCCCACAGGTAGTTCTGGATGCCGCCCACCTTGGGCGGGAAGTCGTTGGTGACGAGCAGGTGGCGTTTCACGTGGTCGCGGTCCGCCCGCGGCCGCGCCGCCCCGCCGCCCGCCGTGCGCTACCCGGCCCGGGTGCGGAACCGCAGCGTGGGCACCAGGCCGGCGCGCTCGAGCATGCGCATGGCGCGCGCCTCGTCGGCGTCGATGACCACGGCGTCCTCGGGCTCGCGCCCGAGCAGGAAGCTGACGACGCAGTCGTCACAGGCCGCGCTGTCGCGCAGTGAGCAGCAGTCGCAGTCGATGGTGAGCCCGCCCTCGGGCTCGCTGACGGTGTCCCTGGAAGTCGGCATGACGATGGCCCTCTCTGTTCGGACCAAGCATGGCCAAGGGGTGTGACAGCGGCGCCCATGGCGCTAGACGCCGGAGAGGGCGGACAGGGCGATGCGCAGCGTCTGGTCCAGCCCCCAGGCCACGCTCTCGGTGCGCACGGCGTCCGCCGCGGCGACGACCAGGAACGGCGGGCCCGCGACGCGGTAGTGGGCGAACGCGGGCGTGCTCATCACGACCGGGACCTCGGGCCCCGTCGCCGCGCCGGCGGCCAGCGCGGCGATGGCCGCCGGGTCCTCCTCCCCCGCCGAACGCGTGACCACGGCCAGGCGGGCCGCGCCGTCGAGGCCGGCGTGCAGGTCGGCGAGGCCCTCCCACAGGTCGCGGCAGCCGAGGCAGCCCGCCGAGAGGAACAGGAGCAGCACCGGCGCGGCGGCCTCCACCACTTGAATGCGGCAGGGGGCGCCGGCGGGGTCGAGTCCCACCACGTCCCGCGGCGCCGTCGTCGGGGGGCCCACGGTGGTGGGGATGGGGCGGAGCCGGCTCAGGATCTCCGCCGGCGGCTCGGTCACGACGCCTTCGAGGGCTCGCCCGGCTCTCCCTGCTCCTCGTCGGTGATCTCGACCACGCTCCGACCGTGCCCGCACCAGCGGCACGCCACGGCGTCGACGTGACGGGAGAGCACCTCCTCGTCCTCGACCACCAACTCCCCGCCCACGGTGTAGTGGTAGAAGGCCTTGGTCGTCTCCGAGGCGGTGACGTCGAAGCGGGTGAGGTTGCCGCAACCGTCGCAGCGGTATCGAGGGAGGCTCACCCGCCCAACGGTAGTCGGCGTGCCCGGCGCCCTCTCCGAGGCCGGCGCGGGCGTTGGAGCCGTGCGGTCCGGCAGTGCGTCCGGGCCCGGTGGTGCTGCCCTACGCGCTGGCGAGCACCTCGCCGAACACGACCCTGGTCATCGTGACGCCGGGGGCGCCGCCGTCCGCCGGCGGCGCGGCGTCGTGGGCCTGCTCCTCGGTGTCGTACACGGCGATGGACGTGCCGGTCCCGTCACCGAGGCGTACCCAGTAGGCGGCCACGAACCCCGGCGCCTGCCTGACGGCGGGGACGAGCTGCTCGAGCCCCCGCACGGCGGCATCGGGGTCGGTGATCTCGACGTCGACCACGACTGCATGCATTGGCGTTCCTCCTCGCTCAGAGGTGCCGCGATTCTCGCACGGCGGGCGGCGCTGCGCACCGGCCGTCGGGCCGGGCATCGCCGGTGCTCCTAGATGCGGTTCAGCAGCTCGCTCTTCTTGGCGGCGAACTCCTCCTCGGAGAGGATGCCGCGCCGGCGGAGGTCGTCGAGCTCAATGAGCCGGTCCCGTATCTCGAACGGCGCGGTCGCCGGTGCCGGGGCGCCCGAGGGGGGCGCCGTCGCGGCGGCGGGAGGCGCGGCCAGCCCGAACGGCGGTGTGTCGTGCTCGTCGCGGCCGCCGGGGCCGGTGTCGCCGTGGTCCGTGTCGTCGACCCGGTCGTGGCGCGCCGCGCGGCGCTCGTCGAAGGGCAGCATGTACTGCGGGATGGGCTCGCGCTGCCCGCCGCCCACGATCTCGTTGATCTGCGAGTTGATGACGCGCTGCACGATGGCCGGCTTGCGCATGTACTCGAGGGTCATGGAGTCGTCCTCGCCCTGCACGTCGATGATGAGGCTGCCCGTTCCGAGCAGCCGCTCGATGAGCGCCTGCCTGATGTTGACCTCGGTGATGCGCTGCAGGCGCAGCTGCACCGTGTCGCGGCCGAGGATGCCCTGGCGCACGAGGATGCGGGTCGACGTCAGCGCGACGTCGTAGGAGCGCCAGCGGACGTAGCGGCCGAGCAGCCACAGTCCGGGGATGAGGGCGATGATGATGATCGGGTAGTTCGTCCACCCCGGCGGGTTGTGCCACAAGACGACCAGCACGATCAGCGCCGCCCAGACCCCGATGGACGAGAAGAGCGGGCCGAAGAGGAAGATCCAGTGCGGGCGCAGCTCGGCCAGCAGCTCCTCGTCCTCGTTGAGGAATTTCCGAGGGAGGGCCATCGCTCCAGCGTACCGGCGGTGCACGCCGCCGAGGGGCACCGTCGCGCCGGGGCCTAGCCTGGGCCCATGCCCTATGCCGAGGTCGAGCCCGACGTGGTCAAGGCGCGCATCGCCCGCGGCGAGGAGGTCTTCCTCCTCGACGTGCGCGAGCCCGACGAGGTGGCGGCCTGGGCGTACCCGATCGGGGTGAACATCCCGCTCGGCCAGCTGGGCGACCGCCTGGACGAGATCCCCAAGGACGTGACGATCGTGGTGGCCTGCCACGTCGGGGGCCGCTCCGCCGCTGCGGCCAAGGCGCTCAGCGAGGCCGGCTGGACGGCCGAGAACCTCACCGGCGGCGCCGTCGCCTGGGCGGCCGGGGAGGCCGACGCGTAGGTAGTCGGCCGCCGGGTCCGCGCCGACGGGCTCCGGCTCAGTGCCGCCCGCTCGGCCACGCCGACCCATGTCTGCACGAGTGCTGCACGTGTCGACAGCGAAAGGAGCCGTGCACGCCGTCCAGCGGCCCCTCGGAGCTCGTCGCGGTGACGGTCAGGCCGGCGAAGCTGGAGAAGGATCCGACGAAGTCGGGTCCGGAGGGCGTCACGGCGTCCACGACGTAGACGCCGGGTCCGAGCTGGCCGTCGGTGAGGGCACAGGACCCGGTCCCGTTGGCGGTCGTGAGCGTCACCTGGCACAGCTCCCCGGCCGAGTCGTCGATCTGCACCGAGACGTTCTCCGGCGGGGTCACGTTCATCGTGAAGACCTCCGATGACTCGTTGCCCGACGACACGGAGCTCTCGCTCGGGTCGAGCGCGGTGGCCGTCAGCGTCGGCGCGGGAGTAGTCGTGCCTACCGCTGGCGGCTCGGGAGTAGTCGTGGACGACGGCGCGGGCGCCGGCGTGCTCGTGGTCGACGGCGCGGGTCCCGACGCAGCCGGAATCGGGCTCCCTGTCGGTGCGGGTGCAGTCGTGGTGGTCGTCGGGGCCGGTGAGGTCGTCGTGGTGGTCGTCGCGGTCGCTGGAGTGACCGTGGTCGTCGTCGGGGTGTTCGTCGTCGTGGTGGTCGTCGTCGTGGTGGTCGTCGGGGCCGTGGTGGTCGTCGGGGCCGTGGTCGTCGCGGTCGCTGGATTCGTCGTGGTGGTCGTCGGGGCCGTGGTCGTCGTCGGGGCCGGTGGATTCGTCGTGGTCGTCGTCGGGTCCGGTGAATTCGTCGTTGCTGCGGTGGTGGACGTCGTCGTGGTCGGGGCCATCGCGGTGGTCAGGACTGCAGGTGCGCCCGCGGGGCCGCTCGCCACACCGCCCGAGCCGAAGTCCTCGAGCAGCGCGTCGTACGAATTCGGGTTCGACGTCGGGCTCAGCGCCGACGTCAGATAATCGAAGTACGTGGCCTCCTCGACGTGGTTGGCCATGATCCAGCCCGCCATGTCGTCGATGAAGGTCGGATCGTCGCCGCCGGAGACCTCTTCGTTGGCCGCCGAGTAGGACTGCCCCGCATTCCCGGGCCCCGAGCCCACTCCCCACTCGCCGAGGGCGACCGGCTTGCCCTGGGCGCTGGCGAAGGAGGTGAGCCAATTGAGGCCGTACGTCTCGGTCTCGAGGTTGGAGAACTCCGCGGTCGCCCCGGGGTAGTTGGCCCACGCCTGGTCGTAGACGTCCTCGGCCACGTAGTCGACGTAGGAATTCCCCGGGTAGTAGTCGGCGAGGTTGCCGACTCCCGAGTCGCCGATGTTCGGGCACCACTCGAACTTGAAGTCGGCCCCGGGAACGGATCGCATGGTGGTGACGATCTGCTGCCAGTACGCGACGAACTCCGACGCGTCGTCGGCCTGGGCGGCCCAGGTGAACCAGTCCCCGTTGAATTCCCAGCCGATGCGCTGAATGGAGCTGCCCTCGCCGTTGGCCACCATGTCCTTGGCGATGGTCTCGAAGTACGAGTCGTAGTCGCCGGCGGCGCCCGCAGCCAGGGTGGCCCCGGAGTCGGGAAGCATCGGGATCGAGAAGGTCATCGAATAGTTCGACTTGCTCCACGACGCCGCCTCGTCGGCCGCGGTCGACTCCATGGTCGACCAGGAGGTCGAATCGAGGTAGTCCATGGCGTAGGCGGGTTGCTGGCCCAGAGCGCTGCCGAGCGAGCTCACGCCGCCCGAGTTGCCGTAGCCGATGTAGATGCCGAGCGGCGGCGGATTCGAAGCTCCCGACGAGGTGGATCTGACGGCGTAGAACCCGGCTGCGAGAAGTACCGCTCCGAGCGCCGGGACCAGCAGGTATCGCGTGACCCGCTCCGCTCGCGCGCGCACCGTGGACCTTTCCCGCACCTGCGACATGGCAATCCCCTGGGCGACTGTGTGTTGAACACGGCGAGCACTTCTCTCTCGTGGGGATCTTCGCACCCTTTTGCGGCGTGCGTCGGAGCGGGACTTGCAGATGTCGCGGAGTTCATGGCGCGGTCACAGAGAGTGCATGGGGGTTGCGAGTGCGGTGGCCATGAAAGTCTCGCGTCCGCCGCTCGCGACGGCGGTCCTCCGTCAACAACAGGCGTGCTGCCTCGGCTTCGCCAGCGCCCGGTGCGGCGTCGGGTCCATGGCAGCCACCTCGGACTCGAAGGAGTCGAGATCGATCCGCCGTCCACCGAGCCACGTCCCGAGGACCGACACGTCCTCGGTGATCCGCCGCGGGTCCACCGTGTAGGGATCTTCGGACAGCTCGACGAGGTCGGCCAGCTTGCCGACCTGGAGCGAGGGGCGACCTGCGTGACGGCCGACAGCTCGAAGGCGCAGCCGTCGAGCCTGCGGTCGGCGGTGCGGCCGTACGACGCGCCCACGGGATCGACCGGCGGGCGCTCGTCCCAACCGAGCATCGCAATGGTGGCGGAGTTGAAGTAGGCCAGGTGGCCCGAGTTGTCCGCGACCAGGACGGGCCGGTCGGGGAAGTAGCGGTCCAGGACGGCCGCGGTCGGCATGGGCGCGGCCTGCAGTAAGCGTTCCACGCCGTTGAACAGCAGGGGCTGACCGGCCGGAGTCTCGGCATGGAGCTTCGTGAACAGCCTCGTGACGTCGCCCCAGGTGGGGAACCCGACATAGGGCGCGATCTAGATGGCGGGCGCCTGCGTCACGACGCCGGAGACGATGGGATGGCTGTGAGGGTCGATGAATCCGGGCAGCAGGATCGTGTCGCGCAGCTGCGTCACCTTGGCGCGGGGGGACGCAGCCGTGCACTCCTCGAGCGAGCCCACCGCGGTGATGACCCCGGAGGGCACATCGAAGGCGATCGAGTCAGCCCGCGGTGTGGCCGGATCCATGGTGATGATGGAGGCGGCGGCGAGGATCTCCGACCCCTCCCCCTCTCCCGTCACGTCCGCTCCTCACTGACCCCCGTCCACGTGGAGGTTGACTCTCCCAAGGGTACGCCGGGGCCGATCGCGTGGCGAGATGGATCCGCACCGGGCTCCTCACCCAGACGGCGACGCCATCGGGGGGTAGGCCACGAGGGCGTGCAGCATGGCGTCGGCGAACCGGAACGCTCCCGACGCGTACACCGGGCACGCGTCGGCCACCTCGGCCACCGGGCAGAAGTGCACGCCATCTGCGGCACGGACGACGTTCGACGGCACACCGTCGACCACCGGTCCGGTGCACGGTTCCCCGATGAGACAGGGCAGCGTCTGGGAGTACACCCCGCCCGGCCCCTCGACGGCCACAGCGGCATCGACGAACGTCACGTGCACGGGGTCGGCCGCGGCGATCTGCGCGTATTGGAGATCGAGGGCGTCCCAATGGGGAACGGACTCCTGCTGCTGACGGGTCACGGGCGCGCCGATCAGGAACACGTGCGCACCAGTGCCGACCCAGATGGAGATCGCCGCCATGGTGTCGGCCCGGTACTTGGCGTAGTACGCCGGCGTGTAGTAGCTCAACCCCGCCATGCACGGCGTGAGAGCGTTCCCGCTGAACTCGAGGATGACCGCCTCGACCCGAAGTGTCGCCGCCATCCTTCGCATCCTGGTCAGCCAGTCACAGATGGCCGTGCCCCCGTGCGACGAGTAGTAGGTGGTGTTGGACGTGTCCGCGGCGGCCAGGAGCCGCTTGAAATAGGGCTCGGCCTGCTGCGAGAGGGAATCACCGAAGAGAGCGACCCGCGCCGGGTACAGCTTCGGGACCGGACTCATGGCGCCGGGGGACGAGGTCGAGGTGGTGCCCGGGGTGCTCGGGCCGCTGGAGCAGGACCCGAGCAGGACCGCGGCGATCACGGCCGCGGCGAGCACCACGCGCAGTCGGCGTCGTGGAGACGAATGCCTCATGTCGCCCCGCCCCGCCGGCGTGTGCCGGCCGACCACGAACTGTGCATGAAGGTCCCCCTCTCCTCGGGCCACACGGGTGGGGACGCCTGCGCTGCCAACGCCCTCCGTCACCCGGCGGCCTGCCGTCCCCACGACAATGCCCTGTTCATCAGGGCGATCACAGGGCACAAGGTCCCAGAAGACGAAGCCACAAGGTCCCACTGGAGGAGCACGACCCGGGTCCAGACCCGGGAGCGCCGCCTGTTCCCTCCAACTCTGACGTCACACCGGCACGTCACACCGGCACGGTGCATCGGCCGGCACTCGGTAGGGCTGGTGGGGATCGAACCCACGACCCAAGGATTATGAGTCCTCTGCTCTGACCACTGAGCTACAGCCCCAGGGTGGGGTTCTAGCCGACGGAGGCACCGGAGCGCCCACGGCCTGTACGAGGAGCCGCTCGGGGTCCTCCGGGGCGACCGGACGCCCGCACAGCGACGCGGCCCGGCATCATGGTGCGCCATGACCACGGTCGAGGAGGCACCCCCCGATTCCGGCGCGCCTCCGGAGCCCGTCGCTCCGGAGGCGTGGATCGGCCCGTGGACGCTCGTGGCCCTGGCGGTGGCATGGGGACTGTGGGAGCTGCGCCCCGAGCTCCGGGCGGTGCCCTACCTCGACGACAGCTCCCTGCACCAGCAGATGGTCCGCGTGGCGGCGAGCCGGATCCGCCAGGGGCACCTGCCGCTCACGAGCTGGTTCCCCTATCTCGGGCTGGGGTCACCCCAGTTCCTGCACTACCAGAGCCTGCCGTCCATGATCGCGGGGACGATCGGCACGGTCGTCGACCCGGACACCGTGTTCCGGTGGTCGATATACCTGCTGCTCGCGCTGTGGCCGCTCGCCGTGTACTGGAGCGGCCGGCTCTTCGGCCTCAGCCGGTGGACCGCCGCATCGGCTGCGGCCGTCTCGCCGTTCCTGGCCTCCGCGGCCGGCATCGGCTACGAGACGAAGGCCTACGTCTGGGTCGGCTACGGGGTGTGGACCCAGCTGTGGGCGTCGTGGACGCTGCCGTTGGCGTGGGGCTTCACCCACCGGGCGCTGAAGTCGCTGCGGGGGGCGCTGCTCGCCGTCCTCTTCATCATGCTGACGGTCGCCCTGCACTACGAGACCGGATACCTCGCGTTCGTCCCCCTCGTCGTGTGGCCCTTCCTGGTGCCCTCGGACCTGTGGCGCCGGCTGGGCCGCGCCATCGTGCTCGGCGCCGCCGCGGTGGCAGCGTCGGCCTGGGTCATCGTCCCGTTGCTCGACCAGTCGCACTGGGCCGCGCGCAACCAGGTGCTCGGCGGCACCGGGCTCGAGAACGGGTACGGCGCCGGTCAGATGCTGTCGTGGTTGTTCTCGGGCCAGCTCTACGACGAGGGGCGCTGGGCCGTCGTGAGCGTCCTCGTCGCCGTCGGCATCGGGGTCTGCATCGGGCGCTGGCGCTCCAGCCTGGCGGGGCGCGCCCTCGTGAGCATCTGGGTGGTGACCCTGCTCATGTCGTTCGGGCGGACCACGTTCGGGTCCCTCTACGACGTCGTGCCCGGCAGCAGCGACATCTTCATCCGGCGCTTCCAAATGGGCGTACAGCTCTCGGGCATCCTGCTGGCCGGGATCGGCATCGTCTTCCTCGGCCGGCTCGTCCTCGACGCCGCAGTGCAGCTCTTGCCCGAGGACCGGCGGGGATGGATCTCCGAGCCGGCCGGGCGCGGCACCGTCGCCGCGCTGTGCATCGTGGCGCTCGTGGTCGTGCTCGCGCCCGCCTGGAGCTCGCTCGACACCTACGACGCCCACAACGCCCACAACATCGGCCTCCAGGCCGAGGCCGACACGCAGCAGGGCCCCCACATCGACGAGCTGCTGGCGTACGTGCACGAGCACCCACGGGGCCGCGTGTACGCCGGGCTGCCGACCAACTGGGGCGCCAACTTCCTCGTGGGCGCCGTACCCGTGTTCAAGTACCTCGAGAGCAAGGACGTCGACGAGGTCGGGTACACGCTGCGCACCGCGTCGCTCATGACAGACCCCGAGTACCACTTCGACGAGACCAACCCCGGCGACTACCCGCTCTTCGGCATCGGGTACGTGATCACCCCCTCCACCATGGAGCCACCGGTCGAGGCGGACCGGGTCCTGTGCTCGGACATCTACTGCCTGTGGGCGCTCCCCGACCCGGGCTACATCCACGTGTACGACACGACAGGCGTGCTGAGCGCCACGCGGGCGAATGTCGGCTCGCAGAGCGAGGCCCTGTTGGGCTCCCCGCTCCTGCTCGAGGCGCGCGACCTGACGGTCGCGTTCAACGGGCAGCCCGGCGCCGACCCCACTGCGCCCGACGCGGCGGCGCTGCAGGGCCCGCCGGGGCGGGTGATCACCGAGCGGGCGGACCTCGAGAACGGCGTCGCGCACGCGGTCGTGCACACGAACCGGAAGGCGACCGTGGTCCTGAGCGCCTCCTACGACCCGGGATGGCACGCGACCGTGGACGGGCACCCGGCCCCGACCGTCATGGTGGCGCCTGCGCTCGTCGGCGTCGTCGTCGGACCCGGGGTGCACACGGTGACGTTCAGCTACGCCGGCTACGGCTCCTACGTCCCCCTGTTCGTGCTGGCGCTGGTCGTCCTCGTGATCCTCGCCCTCGCGCCGCTGGTGTGGCGGCGCGTCAGGCGCGACCCGTACGGGAGCACCGGAGGCGCCTAGCCCGCACGCACGCAGGGGGCGGCAGCGGCGGGAGCGGGATTCCTACTGCAGGTAGCCCTCGACCGTGTCGGCCGAGCGCTGCGTGGCCGCGTCGGGGTCCTGGCCCGCGTTGCGCTTGGCGCGGCGCTGGCGCAGGAGGTCCCACATTTCGTCGAGGGTGACCTCGAGGTCGCGCTTGCGCGCCTGCTCCTCGTCGCTGAGCCCCTCGCCCACGTGCGCCTCCTCGAGGCGTTGCTCCTCGGCGGCGAGCTCGCTGATCCGCGCCACGATCTGCTTGTCGTCCATGTGTGCTCCCATCGCCGGTCGTTGCCAACTGTGACCCTGCTCACCGTGACCTACGCCGCGGTGAGCAGAGTCAAGTCTGCCCGGACTCAGGCCGCGGCGCCCAACCCGTTGTCGTCGCCGGCGGCTCCGCCCTCGGCGCCCGCCCCGGACAATGCGGGGGCGAGCACGTCGGCGATGGTGGCGGCCAGGTGGAACGTCATGACCTCACGGACCTCCTCGGGGACGTCCTCGAGGTCGTTGCCGTTGCGCTCGGGCAGGACCACTTCGGTCAGCCCGGCCCGGTGGGCGGCCAGCACCTTCTGCTTGACGCCGCCGATGGGCAGCACGCGTCCCTGCAGCGTGACCTCACCGGTCATCCCCACCGTGGAACGCACGGGGATGCCCCGGAGCAGGCTGACCAGCGCCGTCGTCATGGTGACCCCGGCCGACGGACCGTCCTTCGGGACGGCCCCGGCGGGGACGTGGACGTGGAAGCGCTTGCCGCTGAAGGCGCCCGGGTCGATCCCGAGCTCCTCGGCGTGCGACCGCACGTAGGACAGCGCGATCTCGGCCGACTCCTTCATGACGTCGCCCAGCTGGCCCGTGAGGGTGAGCCCCTCGGAGCCGTCGGACACACTGGCCTCCACGAAGAGGACGTCGCCGCCCGCACCCGTGACGGCGAGGCCGGTGACCACGCCGGGCACGCTCGTGCGATCGGCCGCCTCGAAGAAGAAGTGCGGCCGCCCGAGCCAGCCCCGCACGTCGTCGGCTTCCACCACGACGGGCGCCTGGCGCTCGCCGGAGGCGAGCTTCGTCGCGACCTTGCGCAGCATCTTGCCGAGCTCGCGTTCGAGGTTCCGCACTCCGGCCTCCCGGGTGTAGTCGGCCACGATGGCGCGCAGCGCCTCGTCGCTGATCTGCACCTCGTCGGGACGCAGCGCGGCCCGTGCGAGCTGACGCTCCACCAGGTGGTGCTTGGCGATGGAGACCTTCTCCGACTCGGTGTAGCCGTCGATCCGGATGACCTCCATGCGGTCGAGCAGCGGCCCGGGGATGGTCTCGCTCACGTTGGCCGTGGCGATGAACAGCACCCGCGACAGGTCGAGGTCGACCTCGAGGTAGTGGTCACGGAACGTGTGGTTCTGCGCCGGGTCGAGCACCTCGAGCAACGCCGAGGAGGGGTCGCCCCGGTAGTCGGAGCCGATCTTGTCGACCTCGTCGAGCACGATGACCGGGTTCATGGTGCCGGCCTCGCGCAGGGCGCGGACCAGCCGGCCCGGCTGGGCCCCGACGTAGGTACGGCGGTGGCCGCGGATCTCGGCCTCGTCGCGCACGCCACCGAGCGAGATGCGGACGAACTTGCGCCCGAGGGCGTTCGCCACCGACTCGCCGAGCGACGTCTTGCCGACGCCCGGGGGGCCCACGAGGGTCAGGATCGCGCCCGACCCGCGCCCGTCCACGGGCGTGAGGCCGCGCTCGGCCTGCAGCTTGCGCACGGCGAGGTGCTCGAGGATGCGCTCCTTCACGTCCTCCAGCCCGTCGTGGTCGGCCTCCAAGATGCGCGACGCCTCGGGGATGTCGAGACGGTCCTCGGACTCGACGCCCCAGGGGACCTCGAGCACGGTGTCGAGCCACGTGCGGATCCAGCCCGTCTCGGGGCTCTGGTCGCTGGTGCGCTCCAGCTTGTCGACCTCGCGCTCCACGGCCTTGCGGACGTGCTCGGGCAACTCGCGCGCCTCGAGCTTGGCCCGGTAGTCGTCGGGATCGGCGTCGTCGCCGTCACCACTGATCTGGCCCAGCTCCTTGCGGATGGCGTCGAGCTGGCGCCGCAGCAGGAACTCGCGCTGCGTCTTCTCCATGCCCTCCTCGACGTCGGTCTTTATCTTCTCGCGCAGGGCGAGGTCGGCCAGGGTGTCGCGCGCCCAGCCCAGGACGAGGCGCAGCCGCGCCTCGACGTCGAGCGTCTCGAGGACCTCGACCTTCTGCGTGAGCGAGAGGTCGGGCGAGTAGCCCGACACGTCCACCAGGCGGCTCGGCTCGGTGATCTCGCGCAGCTGCGCGGCGATCCGACCGGCACCGCGGGAGTGCAGGATGTTCTCGAGCACGGCGCGGTACTCGCGGGCCAGCTCGTTGACGGCCGGCGTGGGCTCGGGCTCGTCCAGGGGCTCGGCCTCGACCCAGAGCGCGTCCCCGGTGCCGGGGACACCGGTCCCGATGACGGCCCGGCCGTCGCCGCGGACGGCCACGGCGGGGAGCCCGCCGGGCAGGTCCCCTTCCTCCATGACCTCGGCGATCACGCCGACGCTGGCGAAGCGGCCTTCGATGTGGGGCACGAGCAGCAGGCGCCCGCCGGCGGAGCGGGCCGCCTCGACGGCCGCCTTGGCCTCACCCGACTCGAGGGCCATGGTGAAGACCATCCCGGGCAGCACGACCCCTGACTTGAGGGGGAGCAATGGGAGTGTCACATTTTCGTTCGTCATGGGATCACTTTCTCGGGGGAAATTCCTCTGACTGGTCAACAATATGGGTGACGAAGTGATTCCCGAGCGGTCCGGCCCCCGGCCAGGGCCGGAGCAGGGAGGCGGGGCGGCCGGGCCCCATGCTGCCTACGCTGGGGCCGTGGAACCGAGCACCGAGACCATCGTCCCCGGGCAGGCCGGCGGGACGACGCTGGCTCCGCAGCGGCCGGCGCCCGACCTCGACGACGGGGACCACGACCGGATGGCCCACATCGTCCTGGAGGGGTACACCCCCAAGGAAGGCGACTTCGTCTCCATGGGGCCCAGCGTGGTCGAGGGCATCGTGAACCGGACCGCCGTGCGGGCCCTGTGCGGCAAGGAATGGGTCCCGGGCCGGGACCCGGCACGCTACGGGCTGTGCCCCACCTGCAAGGAGATCGCCGAGTCGATGGGCTGGAAGATCCCCTCCGCCTGAGCCAGCCGCCGCCGGGCCCCTGCGGCCCGGATCCTGTACCGCCGCCGCCGCGCCCGGTACCGTGCGCCCAACCGATCGAGCGTGGCCCGGGGCCGCCGCCGGGAAGGAGCACGTTGGCACAGGTCAGCTTCGACGGCGTGACCAAGCGCTTCGGTGACACGACGGCGGTCGATGACCTGACGCTGTCGATCCCCGACGGCGAGCTCCTGGTCCTCCTGGGCTCGTCGGGGTGCGGCAAGACGACGGCGCTGCGCCTCGTGGCCGGCCTGGAGGAGATCACCGAGGGGGCCGTCTCCATCGGGGAGCGCGTCGTCAACGACGTCGACCCCAAGGACCGCGACGTGGCCATGGTCTTCCAGAGCTACGCGCTGTACCCGCACTTGAGCGTCGCCAAGAACATCGAGTTCCCGCTGCGCCAGCGCGGCGTGGCCAAGGAGGAGCGCGCCGCCAA
Organism: uncultured Acidimicrobiaceae bacterium; assembly: GCA_964457065.1. Classification (GTDB taxonomy): domain Bacteria; phylum Actinomycetota; class Acidimicrobiia; order Acidimicrobiales; family RAAP-2; genus Bog-473. Next base: position 20,769 of record CAYWDQ010000007.1, read on the forward strand.
GGTGAAGCGGGCGGCCGAGACCCTCGGGCTGGGCGAGCTGCTCGGCCGCAAGCCGGCCCAGCTCTCGGGCGGGCAGCGCCAGCGCGTCGCGCTTGCCCGGGCCATCGTGCGCGAGCCGACGGTCTTCCTGATGGACGAGCCGCTGTCGAACCTCGATGCCGCGCTGCGCGTGCAGACCCGGGCCGACATCGTCGAGCTGCAGAGCCGGCTCAAGACCACCACGCTCTACGTCACCCACGACCAGGTCGAGGCGATGACGATGGGCCACCGCATCGCGGTCATGAGCGAAGGCAGGCTCCAGCAGGTGGCCGCGCCCGAGGACCTGTACGCCAAGCCCACCAACGTGTTCGTGGCCCATTTCCTCGGCAGCCCGGGCATGAACCTGGTCGAGGGGATGCTGGTCGAGAACGGGCCGCCCGACACGTCAGGCGGTGGCGGGAGCGGGAGCGGCACGCTGTGCGTCGCCTTCGCCGGGGCGTCGGTGCCGTTGCCGGCCGAGGTGGCGGACGCGGTCCGCGGCAGCGGGCCCGACGTCGTGCTCGGCCTGCGGCCCGAGGCGCTGCGCCTCAGCCCCGACGGCGTGATCGCCGCCTCCGTGATCATCGTGGAGCTGCTGGGAGCCGAGACGCACGTGATCTGCCACACCGAGACCGGCGCCCGCATCATCGTGCGCCAGGGCGCCGGGGCGGCCAAACCGGGGATCGGCGCGGCGGTGCGCATCGCGGTCGATCCCGACCCGCAGGCCTATCACCTCTTCGACGCCGCCACCGGCAACCGCCTGGCGGGGCCGTGACGGCCACGAGCGTGCCGGCCGAGCCGGCGCCGGCACCGAGACCGGCGCCACACGACAGCCGCGGCCTGCGGACCCGCCTGCGCAAGGAAGCTGCGCTGGCCTACGTCCTGCTGGTCCCCGCCCTGGTGCTCTTCGGGGTCTTCTCCTTCTATCCCTTCCTGCGCAACTTCAAGCTGATGCTCTACGAGACGCCGCCGGTGCCCGGCCTCCCGGCGCACTACGTGGGCCTGCACCAGATCATCCCGACGATCACCTCGACGCAGTTCACCCAGAGCCTCGTCACCACGATCATCTTCGTGATCCTGGTGGTGCCGATCAGCCTCCTGCTCGGGCTGGCCCTGGCGGTGGCGGCCCACCGCAAGCTCAAGGGCATGGCGGTCTACCGGGTGATCTTCTCCTCGACGGTCGTCAGCTCCGTCGCCGTCGCCTCCGTCGTCTTCGGGACGCTGCTCAACCCGGTCGTGGGGCTGCTGCCCTGGCTCGGCATCAACCCGACGCCACCGGCACTCGAGAACACGACCTGGGCCCTGCCCTCCGTCGCGTTGATCACCATCTGGCAGTTCCTCGGGCTCTCGTTCATCATCATGTCGGCGGGGCTGCAGTCGGTCCCCGACGAGCTCCTCGAGGCGGCCCGGATCGACGGGGCGGGCTCGTGGACGAGGTTCTGGCGCATGACGGTGCCGCTGCTCTCCCCCACCATCTTCTTCGCGGTCGTCGTGAGCACGATCTACGCCTTCCAGGCCTTCGGCGCGGTCGACATCCTCATCGGGAACCAGAACGCGGTGCGCCTGCACACCAACGTGCTCATCTACAACATCCTCAACACGCTGCAGATCGAGAGCAACCCGGGGGCCGCCGCCATCATGGCCACCGTGCTGTTCCTCATCATCCTGGGGCTCACCCTCCTGCAGCTGCGCTTCCTGGAACGGCGGGTGAGCTATGTCCGTTGACGCGACCACGGCGATGCCGGCGCCGGCCGAGGTCGGTCGCGAGGTCCCGGCCCGGCGCAGGCCGCGGCGGCGGCTGCGGACGATCGGCAGCTACACGCTGCTGACGGCGGCGGCCATCGTGGTGATCTTCCCGATCTACATCACGATCGTGAACTCGCTGTTGGCGCCCCAGCAACTGGTGCAGCAGCCCCCGCCGCTCTTCCCGAGCAACCCGCAATGGCACGACTACAACGCGGCGTGGACGACCGGGCAGATGTCCAAGTACGTGGCCACGTCGGCGATCATGACCGCCATCATCGTGGTGGGCCAGCTCGTCACCTCCATCCTGGCCGCCTACGCCTTCGCCTTCCTGCGCTTCCCCTTCAAGCGGACGCTCTTCGTGATCTGCCTGATCACGCTGATGATCCCGTTCGAGGTCACCTTCATCACCAACCTCGACACGGTCACGTCGCTGCACTGGTTCAACACGTACGCCGGCCTGTCGATCCCGTTCCTGGCCACCGGCTTCGGCATCTTCCTGCTCCGCCAGGCCTTCCTGCAGATCCCACGTGACCTCCAGGAGGCGGCGCAGCTCGACGGCTACGGGCACCTGCGCTTCATGACCCGGGTCGCCGTGCCGCTGGCCCGCCCGTCGCTCGCCGCGCTCGCCGTCTTCTCCTTCCTCGGGGCGTGGAACCAGTACCTGTGGCCGCTGGTGGCGACGGGCGGAACCTCACCCCTCTACACCGTGCAGATCGGCCTGAAGCAGCTCCTCGGGACCGAGGTCTCGCAGATCCCCGTGTCGCTCGCGGGCGCCGTCATCGCGTTCGTGCCGCTCGTGATCCTCCTCATCGTCTTCCAGAAGCAGCTTGTGCGGAGCCTCACGGCCGGCGCGGTGAAATAGGGGGCGGCGAACAGGGGGCGGCGACCCCCCGGGCGCCTCCGGTGCTAGGCAATAGACATGCGGACCGCTCGACTCTCCCGACTCACCGCCGCGGCACTGTTCCTGGCGTCGGCCACGACCGCCACCACGGCCGCCGTCGTCGTCACCGCGGCCGCCGCGCCCCCCGCCGGTGCCGCTGCCAAATTGCCCAGTTGCAACCTCAAGGCGCTGGCCAGCCACCAGGGTGTGGTCGACATCACCTTCTGGGAGTCCGCCTCGGAGGCCAACCTGACGACGCTGCAGTCGATCACCAACGCCTTCAACTCGTCGCAGTCCAAGGTGCACGTGACGCTGGTCACCCAGGCGGGCTACGACGACACCTGGCAGAAGTACCTGGCCGGCCTCTCCAACGGGCAGCTGCCCGACGCGGTCCAGCTGGAGGACCAGCGCACCCAGGCGGCCATCGACACCGGCTCCTTCCTACCGGTCCAGTCCTGCATGAACGCCGCCAAGTACTCCACGAGCGACTACCTGCCCCGGCCGTTGGCCTATTGGAAGGTGAACGGCGTGCAGTGGGCGCTCCCCTTCGCCGTGTCGGCACCGATCCTGTACTACAACGAGGCCGCCTTCACGAAGGCCGGGCTGAACCCCGCCGACCCGCCGACGACGCTCTCGCAGATGGTGTCCGACGCCAAGACCCTCAAGGCCTCGGGGTCCGGCATGGGCCTGGTCCTCGACCCGTGGCACCTCGAGACCTGGCTGTCCACCGCGAACCAGCTCTTCGTGAACAACAAGAACGGGCGCAGCGCCCGGGCGACGGCGGGCGCGTTCGACAATTCGACGGCTGTGTCGATCTTCAGCCAGCTCAAGCAGCTCGTGACGTCGGGCGACGCCACCACGAACCCCTCGACCGGACCCGACGAGTACGACAACCTCCTCGGCATGGGCAGCGGCAAGTACGGCATGACGATCGAGACGTCGGCCGCGCTGGGCACGGTGACGCAGTTGCTCAGCAGCGGCCAGTACTCCAGCGTCAAGCTGGGGATCGGCGCCTTCCCGGTATACAGCTCGTCGGTGCAGGGCGGCGTCGAGCCCGGAGGCTCGGGCGTCTACATCTCGAACAAGGTCCCCGCCATCAACCAGGCCGCCGCGTGGGAGTACCTGTCCTACATCTGCAACACGCAGTCGCAGGCGACCTGGGCCGCCGGCACGGGCTACATCCCGGTGCGCAAGTCCTCGGCGCAGACGGCGACGGTCCAGCACCTGTGGACGACGAACCCCGGGTACAAGGTCGCCTACAACGAGATCAACAACGGGGCCAACACCCCGGCGACCTCGGGCTCGGTCATCGGCCCCTACGCGGACGTGCGCACCGACATCCTGAACGCCGAGATCTCCATGTACACCGGCGGCGTGTCGCCGAGCAACGCGGTGAAGTCGGCGGAGTCCAACGTCAACAGCACCATCTCGAGCTACAACAGCCGGCTCGGCGCGTCGTAGCCGGGCGTCGCGCCGGAGGGCTCGCGCCTCCCCGGATGGGGTTCCCCCGCTGAGCCGACCTCAGGTGCCGGGTCGCCCGCGTTGAGTCCCATTCAACGGACGCCCCGGTCATGTCCGCACCAGGACAACACCTCGTTCCGCAGTCCTGCGCCCGCGGGTCGGGCGGTGCCGGACGCGATGGAGTAGAAGGCATCGAGATGCTGCGGCGGTGCGCCCGTGTTCGTCGTGACGACCAACCGTCTCCCGGCAGTCCGGACGAAGACGACCCGCGGTATGGCGACGGTGACGGTGCCGTCGGCGACACCACTGCGGCCCATGGCACGGGTGCCGCCGTCCGCCGTGAAGGAGCACACCACTCCGCCGGAGGTCGCACCCGCCCAGCCGTGCCGGGACGTCGCGACCGGGCCCCCGCGGCCCGATCCCGGGTTTGCGTGGCCGGTGCCTCCGAATGCGAGGAGCGTCGCAACGCCCAAGACCGCAAAGCCGCCAACCGCACCCATGGCCATGACGTCGGCACAGAGGCACGCCGGCCTGAGCGCGGGCTCGGAGGCACGCTCCTGGGTTCGACGTCGGGGTCGCTGGCCATCATCGTCTGAGCTCGACTGCGGGGAACGTGGGTGGAACAGCCTCCGTACGCTGCACCTTTCGCCCGGGGTCTCGGGCCCGTCCTCGCGCTCCGCGGATAGCGCGGACCATTCGCGGGACCCGTAATTACCGAATCTTGCTAAAGCCGAGTGATTTAGTTATATTTCGCTGGTACCGCAGTTGCGGACGCAGCTGAGGCTCTATCCGAAACGACCGAAAGGGTGTCCGTGAGACAGAAGAGAGGCATATTCGCCGCAGGACTCGTGGGACTGGCCGCCACCGTGCTGCCGGTCCTGGGAAGTGGTTCTGCCTCCGCGGACTATGCGCCGCAGCCAGGGGACATCGTAGGGGTCGGCGGCGACACGCCGCAGTACGCGCTGCAATTCGCCGCCGACGGCGACACCGCAGGGGCGGCAGGATTCAACGGGGCCGGCAACAAGAACAGGCTGGTGGCCTTCAACGCCACGCCCGATGCCAACGGGCGTTCGGCCTACACGAACAGCGTGACGACGGGTACGGCGTCGGTGGCGCTCAACCCCACCGACGTCCTGCGGGCCGGCACCCACCCGGTGCAGCGGGTCTCGAGCAGTGGAAACGCGATCACCGCCCTCCTTGACGACACCAACTCTCCCGAAGTCATCAACTACGTGTTCAGCGCCAGCCTCCCGACGCCAACCCAGCAATCTACGGCCGCCAGCAACGGCTGGGGCTATCTACACGTGGTGGAGTTCGGTACGGACGCCGTAGAGATCGCGGCGGACAACACCAGCACCAACGCCCCGGCTGGTTTGTCGGCCCAGGACCTGCTCGACATCTACACGGGGGTGGACACGACCTGGAATGAGCTGCCCGGCAACTCGAGCGGGTCGAGCGCAACCATCGTCCCACTGATCCCGCCGACGGGTTCCTCTATCTACAAGACCTTCATCGCCGACCTGACGACGGCGAACGGCGGCACTGCGCCGACCCTCTCGACCTCCGTCAAGACGGTGGAACAGAACGACCCATCTGCGATCACAGGGTCGTCGAGTTCCGCGAATGCGATCGTCCCGTTCTCGGCGGCGCGGTTGTCGCTCTGGAACAGTGGCTACTTCTACAACCCCGCCGACACTTTCGGCCAGGCTGGCAGCCCCTTCCCGTTGCCCCCCGCCACCAGCAACCCACTGGCCCCCGGCGTGAGCCTGCTCACCGGGACGGTGCCCGGTGGTGGCACTGCCTATGACAGCGCGATCACCGACTACGTGATTTTCCGCCAGAGTGACGTGGCGTCCACCACACCCTTCGAGCCGGGCAGCTCTCTCAACTGGACGCAGGCGCTGTTCTCCTACCCTGCCGCGCCGAGCATTGCCTGGTTCGACTCGGGAGCGGGCCAGGCGCTGATCGCAGCGTCGGGCGTGACACCGGTCTACGACGACCTCGGGGACGCCCATTCGTAGACGACCACACTCCTGCAGACACAAGAGCCTGGCTGGGCGGAGGGTGAAACCTCCGCCCAGCCATGGCAACGCTGCATGGTGGCGGTTGCGACGCCATCACCCAGCAACCCCCTGACCAAGACGATCAAACCTCAATCGAGGGGAAAGTGAAGGCTAACAATGAAGAAAGGCCTGTTCAACGCCGCCTCGGCGGTCGTGCTGGCCGCGCTGGCCACAGGGCTCCTGACCATCGGCCTCGGCGGCACCGCCTCTGCGGCGGCTCCGCCATGGGAACCGGATCCCGGTTCGGTGGGTGCTTTGGTGTTCTACAACGCCGCCGGGCAGCAGATCACCGGCGGCAATCTCACCGACTCACCCATCGCCGCCTACGTCGAGGGCACCACGACCCTGCGTTCCGGTGACACCACGGCCACTCTCTACGGCTACCTGCCCGTCTCGGGCGAGCCAACGAGCGAGTGGTCGGGCCTCCAGCTCGGCGGGTCCCCGACCTTCCCGAACGCCGGCGCACCGACACCCTTGAACACAGCGACGCTGCCCGTCGAGACCGGCGCGAGTGGCAACGACACGATTTCGAACCTCGAGACGGTCTACCCCAACAACGGGACCGGCAGCTATGCGGGCACCTACGAGCTCCGTCTCTACACTGGTGCGTCCGGCAAGTCGCAGACGACGGCCTACGACTCGGCCGACATCTCGATCACTGGCTCCACGTGGTCCGTGGAGTACCCGGCGCCGACCCTGACCTCCACGACGACGACGGTGACGGCGCCCACGGGGACGCTGTCGGCGTCCAACGGGTCCGGGGCCACGGCGACGCTGAGCGCCAGCGTGAGCCCCGCGGTGGCCGGCACGGTGCAGTTCACCGTCAACGGGACCACCGTCGGCAGCCCGGTCCCTGAGACCACCGGCACCGCTTCGCTGGCCAGCCAGACCCTCGGGATCGGATCGGACTCGGTAGGTGCCGTGTTCACGCCGGGAGCATTCCTCGGGTACAGCGGTTCGACGGCGACGCCGGTCTCGGTCACGGTCAACCCGCCGGCACCGGACAGCACGAGCACGACCGTCAGCGCACCCACCTCGGGGACATCCGTCAACGAGTTCCAGAGCGTCCCGCTGACCGCGACCGTGTTCGATTCGACCATCGGCAACAACACTCAGATCAACTCCGGCTTCGGTTCGGTCGTGTTCTACGCGAACCCAACCGACAGCACGACGGTCACGGGCACGACCGCCACTCTCGGCACGGCTCCGGTGGGAAGCGGAGGACAGGCCTCGGCGACGTACAGCGGCGGCTTCAGCACCTCTGGCCCGCAGTACATCTTTGCGGTGTTCACGCCGGCCGACGGCGGTCTCTCCTACGCGTCCTACACGGGATCGACGTCGTCGACTTCCTCGCTGACCGTGAACGCAAGCTCATTGGGGAGCGGGCAGAACGTCGAGACGTCCGTGCAGGCCGGGACGCTCACCATCACGACCCCCTACACCCAGGGATCCCCGCTCAACCTGGGTACGGCTGTCCTGAACGGTGCTGGCTCGGAGTTCACGGCCAGCGCAGCGTTCGGTGGTTCGAACGCGCCAGTGACGATCACTGACACCAGGGGCGGCGCCACTGGCTGGACGGCGACCGCCACCGCGACGGACTTCACCGGGGACTCGACCTCGAACAGCGGGAAGAGCATCAATGCCCAGAACCTCTCGCTGAACAACGTGGCGGCGGTGCAAGTTCAGGGCAACACCCTGTCGTCGAGCAGCGTCACTCCGAGCAACGTGCCCACCGCCGCGACGTCTCCGTACGCGCCCGGCGTGGCCGGGACGGACGGACTCTCGGGTGGTGGTGCCGGCGGGAATGGAGGCTCTCAACACACGTTTGCGGCCATTTCGGGGACGAGCAGTGTCGGGTCCGTCAGCATCACGGGGACGGTCAACCTGATCGCACCGACGTCGACGCCGGCTGGGCTGTACGGCGCGACCTTGACGCTCACCGTGGCCTGAGCGTCACATTGCATGCGAACCTCCCGTGTGCGGGGGCTCGACGCCCCTAGGCACACGGACTCCCGGGGGGAGGGGCTGAGCCCCTCCCCCCGATCCGCGTCTCAGCACAGGAAGGGCCGCTACGGGGCCGCGAATCCCCCCAAAGTCACCGATTTCGAGTGCAACCATAAATTTGATAGTTTTAGTCAGCTATGAGCAACCCCCCTTGGTCTGCTGCTACGCGACCCAGCTGGCGCGGGCAGCGGGGAACGACAGGACTCCTGGTGGTGGCACTCGCGGCCACGGCTGCTCTCGTGCTGATCTCCCCCAGGGCGGCCGGAGCTGCCGGCCCGGCACCCGCGGCGGCGGCCGGAGCCACAGCGGCCGGTCGGGCCACCTTCGGCCTGGCACCGGCCTCGGCCACCGGGCCCGACGGGCGCCCCAACCTCGACTACGCGGTCAGCCCCGGAGAAGTGCTCTTCGATCACGTGGCCGCCCTCAATTACTCCGCCCTCCCGCTCACGCTCCAGCTTTACGCCGTCGACGCGGACGAAACCTCCCAAGGCGGCTTCGCGCTGACTCTTCCGGGCAGGCAACAGACGGGGGTGGGGAGCTGGGTATCCGTCCCCGCGCAGGACGACACCGTTGTCGTGCCGGCGCGATCTTCGCTCGGACCCGGGACGGTGGTGGTTCCCATCACCGTCCACGTTCCCGTCAATGCCTCTCCCGGAGACCACGCCGGAGGCGTCCTGGTCTCCCTCTCCACCACCGGGCGGAACCGGAGCGGCGAGGCGATCACGCTGGTGCAACGGACCGGGACCAGGGTCCTGATGACGGTGGCGGGAACGCTGACGCCCCGGCTGACGGTGACCGACCTGCACGCCACGTACGCGGGCTCCCTCGACCCGGTCGGCCGCGGCGAGGTCCACCTCTCGTATGTCTTGCGGAACAGCGGGAACGTCGACTTGACCGTCACGCAGGGCGCGTCGGTGTCGGGCATTCTGGGCGCCAGCGCCCACACCAAGATTCCGGGCGAGACGTTCCTGCTGCCTGGCGCGTCCGTGACGCGTACGGCAGAGGTGCGTGGAGTGTGGCCCCAGATCCTGTCCCACGCCTCAGTGACCGGAACTCCACGAACGCAGACAAGTCAGAAGAGCGTCATTTTCGCACCGGTCACCGCGACCGCCCGCGTGTGGACGATCCCGTGGGTGCTCATCATCATCGTGGCGGCTCTGATCGTGGGCCTCGTCCTGTTTCGGCGACACCGCAGGCGCCATCCCCGTCGGGCCCCGGCCCACTCGACCCGGCGCGCCAAGGGAGCCGCGGCGGCCACCCAGCCGCCGAAGACGAAGGTCACCGTATGAGGACCTTCGTCTTCCGACGCGCCGTGATCCTCGGGTTGGTCGGCCTGGGTCTCTCCCTGGCATCAATTCCCCTCGGGTGTGGGGCGACACCGGTCAGCGCCGCGTCCGCGGCCCCTTACAGCGACCCCGACGCGGTCGGCTCCATCGGCCTGTGCAACCAGGCGGGCCAGCAGATCACCAGCGGCAACATCAACACCGCCCCGTTCGCCTGGCGCGCGGTGTCGTCGCAACCGGCTCCAGCGCCGTACAACGGCGCGAGCCGGACGGCACAGCTGCTGGCCTATCAGCCTCTCATGGGGCTCGCGGCCAGCGACTGGAGCGGCGGCCAGCTCACCGCTTCGTCGCGCTACTCGAACCCAGCTGCACCCATGGCGGCGGCGACGTCCGCCGACCCGTCGCTGGCCCAGTACATGGTCGGGTACAAGCCTGACTGGGACGGCTTCCTCGAACTGCGAATTTACCTGGGTGCGGCCAACGAACAGGCGTACACGGTGCACTACCCCGCGCTGAACATCGAGGTGACCGGCCAAACCTGGCAGGCGGTGGGCGGCGGACCGGTCGACTGCGCCGCCGGCGCCGCCGAATCGATCGAGAGCATCCTTCTTCCCAGCACGGCCACGACCACGACCGTGACGACGGCCATGCCACCAGGGGCATCGGCCGCGGCGGGCAGCGTGGCCGCCGGCGCTGCTGGTACGTCGGGTACTTCCGGCTCGTCACCGACCCACGGCGAGCCGGCCCCGCACGGCGATGCCGGCTCGCCGGCAACTCACCTCAGTGCCGCGTCGACGAGCTCGACCTCGCCGGGGGAATCAGGCGTCACTCCCTGGGTCATCGTCGGTGCCCTGCTCGCGCTCGGCGCTGTCGTCCTCATCGTCCTCCTGGCCCGGCGCCGCCGGCGCCGCAACCCCCCGTCCGACCCGGAACCGCATTCTCCGTCCCATCCACAAGCACCGACCACCGTCGGGGCCTCGTCCACGAAAGGCACCTCCCCATGAACAACGTCCTGCGCCGGTTTGCGTCCCGAGCGACCACGGCAGTCGTCGTCACCGTCATACTGGTCGGTGGCAGCACGCTGGCGACTGGTCTGATCGCGGCCTTCGACGCCACGCCGGCGTCGGCCGTCACCGTGCCCCCGTGGGAGCCGGACCCAGGCTCGGTGGGCGGGCTGGTGTTCTACAACGCGGCCGGGACTCAGATCACCGGCGGCAACGTGACCGACGCACCCATCGCGGCGTACGTCGAGGGCACTTCGACCGTCCGCTCCGGTGACACCGTGGCCACTCTCTACGGTTACCTGCCCGTCTCCGGCGAACCAACGAGCGAGTGGTCGGGCCTGCAGCTCGGCGGGTCCACGTCCTTCCCGAACGCCGGCGCACCGACACCTCTGAACACGGCGACGCTGCCCGTCGAGACCGGCGCGAGCGGCGACGACACGATATTCGATCTCGAGACGGTCTACCCCAACGTCGGGACCGGTGCCTACGCGGGGACATACCAGCTCCGGCTCTACACGAATGCGGCCGGCAAGTCACAGACCACGACCTACGACTCGGCGGACATCTCGATCAGCGGCACCGGCGACACCGCCACGTGGTCCGTGGTCTACCCCTCCACCCCGACGTTTTCGTCGCTCGGCGTCCTCCCTGCAAGCCCCCAGCAGTTCGGGACCTCCGAAACCCTCACTGCCACGGTCAGCCCCTCGGCCGCCACGGGCACGGTGCAGTTCGAGGTCGGCACGACCGACATCGGAACCCCCGTGACAGTCACCTCGGGCAGCGCCCAGACCACGACCTCAGCCCTGCCGGTGGGCGCCGACGCGCTCGACGCGGTCTTCACGCCGACGACAGGCAGCGGCTATTCGGCGTCGAACGGCCTGGCGCCGTTCACGGTGAGCACCGCAGCCGAGGGCACCACGACGTCGCTCAACGCCGTGACCACGCCCATCGACTATGGCGCCGAGAACAGCGAGACCTTCACCGGCACCGTGACGGGCCAGAGCAGCGACGGCTACCCGAAGGGCACCGTGACCGTGTACTACGGGGCGAGCCCGACCGCGTTGTGCAACGAAACCCTTCCGGCGGGCTCCGGAGACAGCACCAACTTCAGCTGCGCGCTGACGACGAGCCAGCTGACACCGAACAGCTACGGGAGCGTCGTTGCCGTCTTCACCCCGGCGGGCACCTCGTCATCGAACCCCGACTTCACCTACACGACATCGACCTCGACTCCGACCCAGAGCTTCACGGTGGATCCCCAGTCCGTAGGCACCACCACATCGCTCAACGCGGTGACCACGCCCATCACCTACGGCGCCGAGAACAGCGAGACCTTCACCGGCACGGTGACGGGAGCGACCGGCGACGGGTACCCCGAGGGGACGGTGACCGTCAACTACGGGGCGAGCCCGACCGAGCTGTGCAGTGAGACCCTTCCGACCGGCTCCGGAGACAGCGCCAATTTCAGCTGCTCGCTCACTCCCAGCCAACTGGCGACGGGCCCCTACACCAGCGTCGACGCCATCTTCACCCCGGCGGGCACCTCGTCGTCGAATCCCGACGACACCTACACGACGTCGACCTCGACCCCGACCCAGGGCTTCACGGTGAGCCTCGGGTCCGTGGGCACCACCACGTCGCTCAACGCGGTGACCACGCCCATCACCTACGGCGCCGAGACCGCCGAGACCTTCACCGGCACCGTGACGGGTCAGGCCAGCGACGGGTACCCCGAGGGGTCGGTCACCCTCGACTACGGCTCGACCCCGGTCGCCCTGTGCAACGAGACCCTGCCCGCCGGCTCCGGTGACAGCGCCGGCTTCAGTTGCTCGCTGACCGCGAGCCAACTGGCGGCGGGCACCTACAGCAACGTCGACGCCGTCTTTGCGCCCGGGGTCAGCTCGTCGTCGAACCCGGACATCAGCTACACGGGATCGACCTCGACCCCGACCCAGAGCTTCGCGGTGCACCCGGTGTCCGCAGGCTCCACGACATCGCTGAACGCCGTGACCTCACCGATCCTGTTCGGCTCCGAGTCCGCCGAGACGTTCACCGGCACGGTGACGGGCCAGAGCGGCGACGGGTACCCCGAGGGGACGGTGACCCTCGACTACGGGGCGAGCCCGGTCGAGCTCTGCAGCGAGGCCCTCCCGGCCGGCTCCGGTGACAGCGCCAATTTCAGCTGCTCACTGAGCGCGAGCCAGCTGGCAGCAAACACGTACAGCAGCGTCGATGCCGTCTTCACACCGGCGGGCACGTCGTCGTCGAACCCGGACTTCAGCTACACGGCGTCGACGTCGAGCCCGACGCAGAGCTTCACGGTGAACCCGCTCATCCCGACCACCACCGGGCTCGGAGTGAGCCCCCCCGGGCCGCAGTCGGCGGGCACTTCGGAGACACTGACCGCGACGGTATCGCCGTCTCAAGCGACCGGAACCGTGCAATTCGAGGCCAACGGGTCCGAGATCGGCAGCACGGTGACCGTGAGCGGTGGGACCGCGACCTATGTCACGTCGGGTTTGCCTGCAGGCATTGACTCCCTGACCGCGGTGTACACACCGTCCGCCGGTACCGCCTACGTGGGGTCGTCCGGTTCCGCTTCGTTCACGGTGGTGCCGAGCCCGCCGCCTGCTCCGAGCGGCTCCACCAATTCCCAGGGGGCGACGTCGTCATCGTCCAGCGGCACGGCCACCGCGACCTCCACTCAGGAGACCGTGACCGCTTCCGGAGAAGGCGCGCTCACGGTCGCGACCTACGCGTCCAACCCGAGCGCGGTGGCCATCAGTGACGGCACCGGCGCCTACTACGACGCACAGGTCGCGGGTGGTTCCAACTTCACCTCGCTGACCGTCACCATCTGCGACCCGGGATCCGGCAATTCGCTGTCCTGGCTGAACGGGTCGACCTGGGAGCCCTTCTCGAGTGTCACGACCGTCGGCGGCTGTCTGGTGGGCACGGTGAACTCGACCACCTCGCCCACGTTGGCCCAGCTGACCGGCACCGTCGTGGCCGTCGTGCAGAAGTCCGCCGGCTACACCCTGGTCGCCTCGGACGGTGGGGTCTTCAACTACGGCGGCGCCGGCTTCTTCGGCTCGGCCGGCTCGATCCACCTCAACAAGCCGATCGTCGGGATCGCCACCACCCCCGACGGCGGCGGCTACTGGCTGGTGGCGTCCGACGGTGGGGTCTTCAACTACGGCGACGCCGGGTTCTACGGCTCGGCCGGGTCGGTGCACCTCAACAAGCCCATCGTGGGCATCGCCGCGACCCCCGACGGCAAGGGCTACTGGCTCGTGGCGTCCGACGGCGGCATCTTCAACTACGGCGACGCCGGCTTCTTCGGCTCGGCCGGGTCGCTGCACCTGAACAAGCCCATCGTGGGCATCGCCTCGACGCTCGACGGTGGTGGTTACTGGCTGGTGGCGTCCGACGGCGGCATCTTCAACTACGGCGACGCCGGCTTCTTCGGCTCCGCCGGGTCGCTGCAGCTCAACAAGCCCATCGTGGGCGTCACCGCCACGCACGACGGCGGTGGCTACTGGCTGGTCGCCTCCGACGGCGGTGTCTTCAACTACGGCGACGCCGCCTTCGAGGGGTCGGCCGGCTCGGTACACCTCAACAAGCCGATCGTCGGCATCACCGCCACCCCCGATGGCGGTGGCTACTGGTTGGTCGCCTCCGACGGCGGGATCTTCAACTACGGCGACGCCGCCTTCGAGGGCTCGGCGGGCGGTTCCCCGCTCAATGCGTCCATCGTGGGTGTGAGCGCCGGTTAGAAGCTGGAGGACCCCATGACCATCAGAATCGACGACGCGCCCATCGTGCCGATCGGATCGGGCGGAGGGAAGCGCAAGGGCGGCCGCCGCGGCTCCGCCGCGGGTGCACACCCGTGGCGGGGCGCAGCCGCCCTCGAAGCCGTGGGCGTCTACGCCTGGTTCGGCGACACCATGGTGCTGGAGGACGTCACCCTGTCGGTCGCACCCCGGAGCGTCACCGCGCTCATCGGCCCGTCGGGCTGCGGCAAGTCGACTTTCCTGCGCATCCTGAACCGCATGCACGAGTCCGTGCCGGGGGCCAAGATGGCCGGAGAGGTCCTCCTCGACGGGCAGGACGTCTACGCGCCCGACTTCAGGATCACCGAGACCCGCCGGGAGATCGGCATGGTCTTCCAGAAGCCGAACCCGTTCCCGGCCATGTCGATCGCCGACAACGTGACGGCGGGACTGACGCTGAACGGCACCAAGGTCAGCCGCTCCGAGCGGGCCGAGCTGGTGGAGACCTGCCTGCTGCGGGCGGGTCTGTGGGACGAGGTCAAGGATCGGCTGGGGCGTCCGGGCGGGGCGCTGTCGGGCGGCCAGCAGCAGCGGCTCTGCATCGCCCGCTCCCTCGCCGTTGGCCCCAAGGTGCTCCTGATGGACGAGCCCTGCTCGGCCCTCGACCCCACCTCGACCAACCGGATTGAGGAGACCATACGGGAGCTGAGCTCGCTGGTCACCATCGTCATCGTCACCCACAACATGCAGCAGGCGGTCCGGGTCTCCGAGCGGGCCGCGTTCTTCCTGGCCGAACAGGGCGCACCCGGCCGCATCGTGGAGCAGGCGGCGACCGCGTCCCTGTTCGACAATCCGTCGGACTCCCGGACCGCCGACTACGTGCAGGGTCGCTTCGGATGACCATCACGGCCCGCCCGCCCGCAGCACCGCGCCAGATCACGGCGCAGCTGCAGCCGTCGGACCGCCTCTTCCACGGCGCGGCGCGGGTGATCGGCATGCTCGTCCTGTGCGTCACGGGCGCCATCGGGCTCTTCCTCGGCTACCAGTCCATCCCGACACTGCGCCACTACGGGCTGAGCTTCTTCACCACGGCCACCTGGCAGCCGGAACTCGACAAGATCGGGATCGCCGCCGTCCTCGTGGGTACGGTGGAGGTCGCCCTGGTGGCACTCGTGGTGAGCTTTCCCCTGGCGCTGATGTTCGCGCTGTTCATCTCGGACTACGCACCGCGGCGGCTGAAGTCCTGGCTGGTCACGATGGTCGACCTCATGGCGGCCGTACCCAGCATTATCTACGGGCTCTGGGGGTTCTTCCTGCTCCAACCCCAGGCCATCAACCTGGCCCGCTGGATGAGCCAGTACCTGGGCTTCATCCCGATCTTCCACGTGGACACGGACCCGGGCGCCGCGGTGTGGCAGCAGTCGCGGTACACGAGTTCGGCGTTCGTGGCGGGCCTGACTGTTGCCATGATGACGATCCCGCTCGCCTGCGCGGTCATGCGCGCTGTCTTCGACCAGGCTCCCGTCGCCGAGCGGGAGGCGGCCACCGCGCTCGGAGCCACGCGGTTCGGTGTGGCGAGGACCGTCGTCCTGCCGTTCGCCAAGGGAGGCATCATCGGCGGTACCATGCTGGCGCTCGGTCGGGCGCTCGGCGAGACCGCCGCCGTGCTCATCATCGTCTCGCCCGACTTCATCATCAAGCCTCGCATCTTGGAGGCGGGCACCCAGACGACCTCTGCGTTGATCGCGTCGAACTTCGGCAACGCAACGAAGTCGCAGCTCTCCGCGCTGCTGACCGCGGGATTCGTCCTGTTCCTCATCACCATCGTCGTGAACATGGTGGCGGCCACCGTCATCCGGCGTAGCCGCAGCGGCGCGACCTCGGACATCTGACGATGACAACCATCGAAGCCCCGCCCCCCGTCAAGGAACGCACCGAGCCGGCGCCGACCCCACGACGCCCGCGGCGCGTGCGGGCGCTCACCGGCGAGGAATGGCTGTCGCTCGTCGGCTCCGCCCTGGCGTCCGTTGCACTGGTGACGATCGGCTACGAGCACATCCTCGACTTCAGTGGAACGCTCGGCTTCCTGCTCTGCCTCTACCTGACGTTCATGGTGATGTACGCCGTGGTCCTCTCGGTCTCGACCCCTCGCCCCATCGTGGTGGAGCGCCTGGTCACGATCACGCTGTGGCTGGCGGCGGCGGTCGTGCTCTTCGCCCTCGGGACAACGCTCGTCTACACGTTCATCAAGGGCTGGGGCGCCTTGGTCCACACGAACTTCTTCACCCACGACATGTCGGGCGTGGCGCCGACTGCACCGCTCACCCAGGGCGGAATCTTCCACGCCATCGTCGGGACGGTCATTGAGGTGGGCATCGCAGTGGTGATCTCCGTGCCCCTCGGCATCGCCACCGCCGTCTACATGATGGAAGTCGGGGGCAAGGGCTCCCGCCTCGTGCGCACCGTGGTCGAATCGATGACGGCTCTCCCCGAGATCCTGGCCGGCCTCTTCGTCTACGTGGTCCTGATCGTCGAGTTCGGCATGGCCAAGAGCGGTCTGGCCGCCTCCATCGCCATGGCGGTGACGATGGTCCCCATCATCGCCCGGGCCGGCGAGGTGGCCCTGCGCGTCGTGCCCGGCGGCCTGCGCGAGGCCAGTCAAGCGCTGGGCGCGACGCACTGGAAGACCGTGTGGAGGATCGTGCTGCCGAGCGCGCGCGCCGGACTCGGCACCGCCGTGATCCTGGCCATCGCCCGGGGCATCGGCGAGACGGCCGTCGTCCTCATCACCTCGGGTGCCTCGAGCTTCCTGACGTTCAACCCGACGGGGGTGCCGATGAACTCGTTGCCCCTCTACATCTACACCGCCTACACGACCCACGAGTCGAACGCCATCACGCGTGCCTTCGGCGCCGCCAGCGTGCTGCTCATCATGGTGCTGGCGCTCTTCGTGGTCATGCGCGTGCTGCTCCGCGAGAGGAAGAGCCGGTGAGACGGTCGTCGTGGCGTGGCATCGCCGCCACCGCACTGCTGGGAGCGTTCATCGCACCCGCGTCTCTGTGGGGCGGGCAGGCGGCCCAGGCCGACGCCGGCACCGCGCTCATTCAGGGCTCCGGATCGAGCTGGGCGGCCAACGCCGTCAACCAGTGGGTGGCCGACGTGGCCTCACAGGGGGTCCAGGTGGTGTTCACGCCGGACGGCGACGCCCAGGGCCGACAGGACTTCGCCAACCGGACGTCCGACTTCGCGGTGACAGCCGAGGGCTACCAGGGTGTCGACCCGGTGACCGGCGTGTCAGACAACTCCGGAGGTCGCCCCTATGCCTACCTGCCCATCGCGGCTGGGGGGACGTCGTTCCCCTACCAGATCAAGATCGACGGCCAGCAGGTCGAGAACCTCCGGCTCTCCGGCCAGACCCTGGCCAAGATCTTCACCAACCAGATCACCAACTGGGACGACCCAGCAATCACCAAGGACAACAACGGGGTGCAGCTGCCCTCCCTGCCCATCATCCCTGTCGTGCAGTCGGAGGGCTCCGGCTCGACCGAGCAGCTGACGAGCTACTTCAACGCAGAGTTCCCGAGCATTTGGCAGCCTTTCGCTGGGCAGGCCGGGGGGACCGAGTACTTCCCGCGGCAGGGCGACCAGATCGCCCAGAACGGCTCCAACTCGGCCATGAACTACGTGGCGTCCAGCCAGGCCAACGGATCGATCGGCTACGTGGAGTACTCGTACCCGCTGAGTGTCAACTATCCCGTCGTAAAGGTGCTCAACAGCGCCGGCTATTTCACGCTCCCGACGCAGTACAACGTCGCGGTGGCGCTCGAGGACGCACAGATCAATATGGACCCGACGTCGCCCGACTACCTCTTGCAGAACCTCGACAACGTCTACACCGATCCGGATCCCCGCACTTATCCCCTTTCTTCGTACGTTTACATGATTGAGCCGACCGGGACGTACCCCAACCCGGAGTCGAAGATCACGACCGCCAAGCGGCAATCGGTCGCCGACTTCGAGTACTACTCCATCTGCCAGGGTCAGAAGGAGATCGGGCCGATCGGGTACTCGCCACTACCGGTCAACCTCGTCGAGGCCGGCTTCGGCCAGATTCAGAAGCTCCAGCAAGCCGACCCCGGGATCGACCTGACCTCAATGAACATCGACACGTGCGACAACCCGACCTTCGTCGAGGGCCAGCCCGATACGAACTACCTGGCGACAATCGCGCCGCTGCCGCCGCCGTGCGACCAGCAGGGCGCCGGGCCGTGCGCGGCGGGCATCACGCCGAACGGGATCGGTGCCACACCGACGTCGTCGGGTGCCTATCCGGGCACGACCCACGCCGCCGCCGGGGCGGCGACCGCCGGAGCGTCCGGCTCGTCGGCCACCGCCTCGAATGCCGCCGCCTCCGCCGCAGCGAGTACGGGAGCAACGACCGCCGCCGCGGCGGCCACCGCGGCGGCACAGGCGGCCGCGGCAAAGAGTGCGGCTTCGGGCACGACGACCACGACCGAACCCGAGTTCATGCCGGCCACGCTGCCCAGCTACCACGCCTGGTCCGCGCTGGCCCGGTGGGGGCCGTACGCGGTCCTCCCCCTACTGGCCCTCTTCGCCGTTCCCGTCGTCATCGGCCGGCGCCGCGCCGCGCGGCAGCGTCAGGACGTCGGTTCGTGAGGACACTCGTCGCAATCGCCGCTGCGCTGAGCCTCGGGCTCGGCATCGCCGCGCCAGCCCTGCTCGGGTCCGATGCGGGGGCGGCGGGCGGCGACGCCGGTGCGTTCACGACCACACAGACGCTCTCCCGGGACCAGGTGGTCAACGGCACCGACCAGGTCGTCGACACCCGGTCGGTGACGCTCAATGTCAGCCAGACCGCCAACCTCCAGGGCCGCCAGGAGATCGACGTGTCGTGGAGCGGTGCGCACCCGACGGGCGGCATCATCGCCAACCAGAACTCGGCCGAAGCGCAGTACGAGGAATATCCGTTCGTGCTGCTCGAGTGCCGAGGTATCGATTCCTCCGTGGCCAGCCCGGCCCAGCAGCTCACCCCTCAGACGTGTTGGACCCAGACGTGGACCGAGCACTACCAAGACAGCCTCGGTGACGCGTACCCGCCTTACCGCCTCGACGAGTACGCGTCCGCCGCTCAGCGAGCACCGATCGTCGGTGCGCCGTCGCCCCTCCCCGCGTCGTGCAACGGCGACGAGGACGCGCCGGTGCAGGACTGGGTTCCCTTCGACGCCGACAACGGGCAGGTCTACTACGGCGGCAACGCCGGCTGCGCCGGAGAGCCCCCGGAGTCAGACGACGTGGGGGGCTCCGCCCTGCCCAGCAACGAGACGTTCGGAGTCACCGGCGTCGACGGCAGGGGGAGCGCCGACTTCGACGTCTTCACCTCGGACCAGAACGCGTCGCTCGGCTGTTCCCAGACCGTGTCGTGCGCGCTGGTCGCGGTTCCGATCATGGGCATCAGCTGCGACCCGACCGGTGCCTCGCCCGCTCCGAGCCAAGCCGACGTGGCCCAGTGCGAGGATACCGGCGCCTACGCGCCCGGGTCCCAGGCGGACACCAGCACGTACGAGAACGGCGCCGACCTGGCCGTCACCGGCAGCCTCTGGTGGAGCCCGTCGAACTGGCGCAACCGGATCACCGTGCCCTTGACCTTCGCCCCGCCACCAGACGCCTGCAGCCTGACCGGTTCGTCGTCGAGCAATGTGATCGACGTCTACGGCTCCGAGCTCCTCACGCAGGCGACCGGACAGTGGGACCCCAGCTTCTGCCAGAGCGGGTCCGACAGCTTCTCGGTGGTGCACGTCGTGTCGGGTGAACCCGAGGCGCGCAACCTGGTGGCGACCGGCAGCGCCGAGGCCGCGTTCACGAGCTACGCCCAACCGGGGGGCTACGGCAAACCCGTGGTCAACGCCCCCGTCGCCATCTCCGGGTTCACCATCTCCTACGACATCGACGGGTCCAACGGGCAGCCGTACGCCTCGCTCAAGCTGACGCCACTGCTCTTGGCCAAGTTGCTGACCGAGTCGTACCCCGGAGAGCTCTTCATGCAACAAGAGGATCCCGCACTGGCGCACAACCCGCTCAACATCACCCAGGACCCAGAGTTCACCGGGCTGAACCCGGGGATCAACCCGATCCTGATCAGTGGCGCCGCGTCGGAGGCCGCCTCTGAGCTGATGGCACTGTCCAGCGACTCCGACGTGATGGAGGCCCTGACCACCTACATCAACGACGACCCGACCGCCCGGGCCTGGCTCAACGGCGCTCCCGACCAGTGGGGCATGGTCGTCAACCCCGCGTACAAGGGGATACAACTACCGGTGGACCAGTGGCCGCTCCTGTCCACCTTCGAGCCCGCTACCTACTACCAGACCGACGACAACGACTGCCTGTACAACGACCCAGTCCCCTACCAACCCCTCGTGGCGGCCCCGCTGGCGAGCCTGGCGGACATCAGCGAGTCGCTGCAGTACAACGAGCCCAACTCGACGACGCAGTGCAGCCAGCCCACTCCCGACTCATCCCTCGGAGAGAAGCTGACGACGGACCGGCAGCAACCCGCCGGGAGCCGGTTCATGATCGGGATCACGCCTCTCGGCGACGACCAGCGCTACCTGCTCCAACCCGCCTCGCTGCAGACGACGGACGGCACATTCGTCGCTCCCGGCAACGCCTCGCTCCAGGCGGCGACGTCGCTGCTCACCCCGGACACGTCGTCGGGCACCTGGCCCATCCCCTACGCCGCCTTCCAGCAGTCGGCCGGCGCGTCGGCCTACCCCGGCACCATGGTCGTGTACGCCGCGATCCCCACGATGGGGCTGCCGGCGTCCGATGCACAGGAGTACGCCTCGTTCCTGCAGTTCGCGGCGGCCACCGGGCAGACCCCCGGCTCGGGGGTGAGCCAGCTCCCCCCGGGTTACCTCCCGATGACGCAAGCCGACGGGCTCGGCGCCATGGTCGCCGAGACGGAAGCGGCGGCGCAGGACGTGGCGGCGCAGAACGGGCAGGTGCCCGTGCTCACGGCCGGCAGCAGTCCGTCCGGGTCATCATCGTCAGCATCAGCATCAGCAGCCGCATCCGCATCCCCCTCCAGTGCGCACGCCGCCGGGGCGTCGGGCGGATTCGGCCAGTCGTTCGCCCCCGGCCAATACGGGTTCGTGCTGCCGCCGTTCTCGACTTCGTCCCCCGAGTCACCGGCCAAGCGCGCCCAGAGCGGTGCGACGACGCGACCCATACCGATCGAAATGGTCTCGAATCTGCTGCGGTCGGCGCAGCTGCTGTGGACCTCGGGGTTCCCGGTCGGCCTCCTGTTCGGGCTGGCCGCACTCGGCGCGCTGAGCGTACCCATGACGTACCGCCTGGGGCGGCGCCGCGGCCGATGGTGATCGAGGTCGTCCCGGCCCCGCCGCAAGAGGCGGAGCGGCAGAGGCAGGAGGCCGCCCCTCGCGCGCCGCGGACGGGCCCACCGGCTCCCGGGCTCGTGTCGGTCCTGCTCGCGCTCGTCATGGTCCTCAGCGTCGCCGCTCTCTTCTTCGGCACGTTCCTCTATGGCCTCAGCGGTTTGCAGGAACAGCGGAGCCAGCACCAGCTCTACTCCGCCATGCGCGGGCTGCTCAGCCCGTCGAGCCCGGTCGCACCTTGGATCGGCGGCGACATACCCAGCGGGTCCCCGGTGGCACTGCTCACCTCGCCCCAGGCCGGCCTGCACGACGCCGTGATCGTCGAAGGCACGTCGTCGGGCACTCTGCTCGCGGGGCCGGGACACCTGCCGAACACGCCCTTGCCGGGACAGGCCGGCGCGGCGGTCGTTCTGGGCAAGAGCGCCACAGCCGGCGCACCGTTCGGGGAGCTGGCACGGCTCCAGCCCGGGGACGTGATCACGGTACGCACGGGCCAGGGGCGCTTCCGCTACATCGTCAGGGGTCGCCTCGTCAGCGGTGGGCGGCTGCCCTCCGTGCCATCCACCTCCGGCTTCCTCCTCCTCGGCACCTCCGGCGGGACGGCCGCGCCGGGCGGGTTCACGCCGAGCCACGTCGTGTACACCTACGCCAGGTTGCAGGGCCACGCAGCACCCACGCCGCACGGACGACCCCGTACGGTGCCACGGCAGGACCGCCCCGGCCAGGGCGACCCGGGCGCCAGGCCGTTCGTGGCCCTGTGGCTCGGGCTCCTCCTCGCAGGCTCCGCCGCCTGCTGGTGGCTCTGGTCGTACTGGGGGCTGCTGCGCACGTGGCTCGTCGGGGCCCCGGTGCTATTCGCCGTCCTGTGGGCCCTCAGCGACGAGGCCATCCGGTTGTTCCCCAACGTCTATTGACGAGCTGGCGACAGCCACCCGCTCCAGCCGCTTCGCGGAGCGGGTGCACGTCGATGGCCGCTCGAGATCGAACGACACACAGACGTGCGCCCGCCACTCCTATCGGCGCGAAGTGGCACGGACTCAATAGAGCCGAAAGTCACATACGCGACCTGATCCCCAACTCGACCATGGCAGCGTGGGTACCATCGCTACAACGGGAGCAGGGTCGCCGCAGCGCGTGTCGCGCATGTGTTGGAGGAACGCGAATTGTGATGCAGGACGCCGTGTCGACCGAGAGGGTAGGGGTCAGCGCCTACCGAGTCATGTTCGAGCACAGCTCCGAAGGTGTGCTCCTCTCCACCGTGGACGGCCGGATCACCGCCGCCAACCCCGCGGCGGGTGCCATGCTCGGCCACACCCTCGACGAGATCTGCCGTCTGGGCCATGCGGGCCTGTTCGACGAGGAGGACCCCCGCTGGAAGCTCGGGGTCGCCGAGCGGGACCGCACCGGGTCGACGGTGAGCGTGGCGAGGCTGCGTGGCGGCGACGGCCGGATGATCGACTTCGAGGTGACCTCGCTGCGGTTTCGTGACGCCGACGGGTCAACCCAGATCTGCAGCATCCTCCACGACATCTCCGGCCGCACCGCCATAGAGCGCGAGATGGAGGAGCTGAGCGCGCGGCTGCTCCAGTTGTCCCTCGGCGACGAGCTGACGGGCTTCCAGAACCGTCGAGGTCTCCTCGTTGCCGGCAACCGCATGCTGCAGTTCGCCGACAGTGAGGCGTGCGACCTCCAGGTCCTGTTTGCGAACGTGGACAACGTCCAGGAACTGAACGACAGCCTGGGTCACCACGCCGGCGATGCGGCACTGCAGGCCGTGGCGCGCGCGCTCGCGGTCGTCTTCGGCAGGAACGACGTCCTCGCTCGCATCGGTGGCACCCAATTCCTCGTGCTTGCCCTCAACCTCCGGGCAGCCGACTGGACCCATGTGACCACCCGCATCCTCGACCACCTCTCCACACCGGACACGACCGGGTTCGTCGGCGCCGCGGTCCACGTGTCGTTCGGATGGACCACGCGCGCTGGTGGCGACCGGTCGTCGCTCGAGGAGCTGGTTGCCCGCTCCGACTGGGCAATGCTGGAGGCCAAGGAGGCGAGGGAGGCGGCCAACCGCTCGCGTGACCTGGCCGGCTCGTCCCTCCCCCACCACTGAGGTCCCCCCACACACGACGGATCGGGTCTTTCCAGCTCCACGCCGGCTGCAGCCAAACCTGACGAATCCCACCAGATCCGGTGGAATAGAGTACTCGGATGCTCCGAATCACCCCCCAACCCACACACGCGCCCGGTGAGGCCCCGTCCCGGGTCCGCCCGCCGTCCCGCCGTATCGCCGCCGTCGGCGCCCTGGCCGCCTCTGCGCTGGCCCTGACCGCGCTCCCCGCCGGCGCCCAGAGCGGCGGCACCGTCAACCTGGTGGCCTACTCGACCCCGAAACCGGCCTTCGCCGTCCTCGCCACCGACTTCGCCAAGACGAAGGCGGGAGCCGGCGTCACCGTCTCGCCGTCCTTCGGGCCGTCGGGCACTCAGGCCACCTCGGTGGTCAACGGCCTGCCCGCCGACCTCGTCAACTTCTCGCTCGAGCCCGACATGGCCAAGGTCGTCAAGGCCGGCCTGGTGTCGAGCTCGTGGGACAAGGGGAGCACCAAGGGCATGGTGACCGACTCCATCGTCAGCTTCGTGGTGCGCCCCGGCAACCCCAAGCACATCACGACCTGGGCCGACCTGGTGAAGTCGGGCGTGCAGGTCATCACGCCCAACGTGTTCAGCTCGGGCAGCGCGAAGTGGAACATCATGGCGGCCTACGGCGCCGAGCTCGCCCAGGGCAAGACGCCGGCGCAGGCGCAGGCGTACCTCTCGCAGCTGCTGCGCAACGCCGTGGCCCAGCCGGACAGCGCGAGCGCCGCACTGCAGACCTTCCTCTCGGGGCAGGGCGACGTGTTGCTCGACTACGAGGACGACGCGCTCTACGCCAAGTCGAAGGGCGAGCCGGTCGACGTCATCACGCCGCCGCAGACGATCCTGATTCAGAACCCGATCGCCGTGACCAAGACCGCCGGCCCGGCCGCCAAGGCGTTCCTCGCCTACCTCCTCTCCCCCGCCGGCCAGACCGTCTGGGGCCAGCAGGGCTACCGCCCCGTCCTGCCCTCGGTGGCGGCCAAGTTCAAGTTCCCCCAGCCCAAGACGCTCTTCACCATCGACCACCTGGGTGGGTGGACGGCGGTGAACACGAAGTTCTTCGACCCGCAGACCGGCATCGTGGCCAAGGACGAGCAGTCGCTCGGCGTCTCCACGGCCAGCGGATAGCGGAGCGGCGAGGACCGGGGAGCGGCCCGTGACCGACGTGGGCGCGACCGTCGGCGACCTGGGCCTCCCAGGCGGGTCACCCGTGCCCGCCGAAGATCGGCCGGGGCGGAGGCGATGGCACCGTCACCCCCCCACGGCGCCTCCCCCCGCTCTGGCCGCAGCCGGCCGCACGGCCGTCCGGGTCGGCGGGCCCGCGCTCGCCGTCACCTACCTGTCGCTCCTGGTCCTGCTGCCGCTCGCCGCGCTGGTCACCAACGCGTTCAGCGGCGGGTGGTCCGAGTTCTGGCGCGCCATCACCGAGCCCGAGGCCGTCGCCGCGCTCGAGCTGACCCTCGAGATCGCCTTCGCCGTCGCCGCGGTGAACTCCGTCGCCGGGCTCGCCATCGCCTGGGTGCTGGTCCGTGACGACTTCCGCGGCAAGGCGCTCGTCAGCGCGGTCATCGACCTGCCCTTCGCGCTCCCGACCATCGTGGCAGGGCTCACGCTGCTGGCGCTCTACGGCCCGAACAGCCCGTTCCACGTCGACCTGGCCGGCACCCGCCTCGGCATCGGGTGCGCGCTGGCCTTCGTGACGCTGCCCTTCTGCGTCCGCAGCGTCCAACCGGTGCTGGCCGAGCTCGATGCGGAGACCGAAGAGGCCGCGTCCTCCCTCGGCGCCAGCCGTCGCCAGGTGCTCGGTCGCGTGATCCTCCCGAGCGTCCTCCCGTCGGTCCTGGCCGGCGCCGGCCTCGCCTTCGCACGGGCCGTCGGCGAGTTCGGGTCGGTCGTGCTCATCTCGGGCAACATCCCGTTCAAGACCGAGGTCGCGTCCTCGTTCATCTACAACCAGTCCCAGAGCGACAACCTGCCGGGGGCCAGCGCGGTGTCGGTCGTGCTCGTCGCCATCGCGCTGCTCGTGCTCATCGCCATCGGCTGGGCCCGCCGCCGCTTCGACGTGCCGGACACGATGTGAGGCGCTCCCGCTGGCGCCTGCCGCTCCGCTTCGGCGTGCTCGGCTACCTGGCGCTGCTCGTCATCCTGCCCGTGTCGACGGTGTTCTTCCGTGCCTTTCAGCACGGGCTCGGCGCAGCGTGGGACGCCATCACCTCCACCGACGCCCTGCACGCGCTGGTGCTCACGCTGCTCGTGGCGGGCATCGCGGTGCCCCTGAACACGGTCTTCGGGGTGGGTGTCTCGTTGATCCTGGCCCGCCACCGCTTCCCGGGCGCCTGGCTGCTCGATGCCCTGGTGGACATTCCGCTCGCCATCTCCCCCGTCGTCATCGGCCTGGCCCTGATCCTCGTGTACGGCCGCACGGGCTGGTTCGGGGGCTGGCTGA
>CAYWDQ010000007.1:47094-56595 GCA_964457065.1 uncultured Acidimicrobiaceae bacterium
GAGACCTTGACCCTGTTCATCTCCGACAGCATCGACAGCCTGGACACCCAGAGCGCCTACGTGGGCGCGGTGGCCCTGTGCCTGGCGGCGCTCATCGTCCTCACCCTGCTGACGGTGACCGACCGCAAACGGGACGACTGGCACAAGGAGGCGGTGGCGTGAGCATCCGCGTGACGTCCATCTCGAAGCGGTTCGGCGACGCCGTGGCGCTCGACGACGTCTCCCTCGCGGTCGAGTCGGGATCTCTCACGGCCCTGCTGGGCCCGAGCGGCGGCGGCAAGTCGACGCTGCTGCGGATCATCGCCGGCCTGGACACGCCTGATTCGGGCACCGTGCTGATCGAAGGCGAGGACCTGACCGACGCCCCGGCCCGCCAGCGCGGCGTCGGCTTCTGCTTCCAGCACTACGCGCCGTTCCGTCACCTGACCGTCCGGCGCAACGTCGCCTTCGGCCTCGAGATCCGCCACCACCCCAAGGCCGAGATCAAGGCACGCGTCGACGAGCTGCTCGAGCTGGTCGGGCTGGCGCACTTGGCCGAGCGCTACCCCTCGCAGCTCTCCGGTGGTCAGCGCCAGCGCATGGCGCTCGCGCGTGCGCTCGCCATTGAGCCCAAGGTCCTGCTGCTGGACGAGCCCTTCGGCGCGCTGGACGCACAGGTGCGCACGCAGCTGCGCCGCTGGCTCCGCGAGCTGCACGACACGCTCCACGTGACCACGGTGCTGGTCACCCACGACCAGGAGGAGGCCATGGAGGTGGCGGACCGCCTGGCCATCATCAACCACGGCCGCCTGGAGCAGGTGGGCACGCCGGCGGACATGTACGACCACCCGGCCAACGAGTTCGTGATGACGTTCCTCGGCCCGGCCACGCGGCTGCACGGCGAGTGGGTGCGCCCGCACGACCTCGTGGTTCACCGGGTCGCCGACGGGAAGCCGGCCGCCACCGCCGTGGAGGGCACGGTGTCGCGGGTGACGCACCTCGGCTTCGAGGTCAGGGTCGACGTGGCGCTGACCGGGGACGACGAGTGCTGGGTACAGCTCAGCCGGGGCACCGCGTCGGAGCTCGGGCTCGAAGCCGGCCAGCGGGTCTGGGTGGCGCGGGCCGAGTCCGCCGCCGCGAGCCGGACCCCGATGCTCAGCGCCTGAGCGTCGCCCCGTCGCGGCACTTAATCTGGCGCGGTCCGTTCGGACGAGCCGGGGCAACCCGGGCCGGCCTGCACCAGGAGAGCCTCATGGCCGATTCAGATCCCAGCGAGACGGACACCCAGGACCCGCACGGCGAGCGGCCCGACCACCCGGTCGACGACGAGCGCAACCGCAGGGACCGCCACGTCGACGAGCAGGAAGAGGAGTCCTTCCCGGCCTCCGACCCCCACGGCGACTGGTCCGGCCCACCCGACTGACGGGAAACCGGACCGTGAGGAACGGCCCGACTCGGGCGCTCTTCACTTTGTTCCCTGCCCCCTGGATCGGGGGTTGCAACTGGCGTAGGGTGGCCCCGAAGGAGACAAAGCAGGCGAGGGTCGTTCTTTCTTTGCCGGAGTGCCGCAGGGGTGGCGGCGAGTCCCCGGCACGCTTGCAACCAGGGAGGGAAACACATGTACCTTTTCAGCCGTAGCGTCCGCCTCGGCCCGGGGAACCCAGAGAAGCAGATGGCGTGGGCACTGAAGATGACCGAGAAGGTCAACCAGATCTCCGAGATCCCGGTCAGCCTGTGGACGAGCGTCTTCTCGCCCGACGCGGGGCGCCTGGTGTGGACCGTCGTGTTCGATGACCTCGCCACGCTCGAGGGGACGTTCGACAAGCTCGTGAGCGACTCGGGCTACACCTCGCTCGTCGAGGAGGGTGCGGCGCACGCGTCGGGAGACCCGGTCGACGACGGCCTGCTGCAGCTCGTCCACACCGACACGGGGGCGGCCGGCGCGGAGGCCCAGTACGCGCTGGTGATCCAGGCGACGCTGGCGCCGGGCGGCTCGGTGAAGGGGATCGAGCTCGGTGTCGAGACCGCACAGCAGGCCACCAAGATCACGGGCTCGCCGACCTCGTTCGGCGTGAGCGTGACCGGGCCCTACGGGCAGGTCGAGTGGATCAGCAGGTACGCGTCCATCGCCGACCTCCAGAAGGCCGGGGATGCCATCGCGGCCGACCCCAACTTCAACGAGAAGGTGGACCAGGAGCTCAGCAAGGTCTACCTGCCGGGTGTGACGACCCAGACGGCCTACCGTCGGATCGTCTGACCGTCGTCCGGTGGGGGGTCATCCGGCCGTCTGACCCTCCACCGGAAGCGGCGGGATCACGCCGCAGGCTGGTCGCGTCCGTCGGCAGGGACTACCAGACGCCGGGCAGCAGCCGCCAGCGGACCCGGCGGCTGTACGCGCCGTAGGTGCCACCCGTCTGGAGCACGCGCTCCTCGGCGCGCGCCCGGCCGACGTTGCAGCCGGACGCCAGCACCATCACCGCGACGTTCCGCAGCGACAGGCTCTGCAGCACATAGCCGCACTGCAACAGCACGTACGACGCGTAGATCGGATGCCGGACGACGGCATAGGGGCCACGCCGCACCAATCCCCTGTCCGCGGCGACGAAGCCGAAGGACCGCCCGAGCACGAGGAACGACGTCACGCAGATCCCGAGGCCGACGAGCTGGCACACGAGGCCCGCGGTCATCCCCCATTGGAGGTGAAGGCCCGTCGGGCGGAACAGGACGCCGCCGAACGTCCCCCCGAAGGCGAGGAGCCAATCGCTCGACCGCCGGCTCACCGTGCGAGCCGGCCGCCGGATCAGGTAGGCGACCACGACCCACGTCTGCTCCAGGCAGAAGGCCCCGCCGATCCATTGGTGCGTGTGCAGGTAGACCGTCAGGGTGAGGTAGGCGAAGTAGGCCGCACCGGCCGCCCCGACGAGGTTGGCGGCGATCCTGATCGCCCGCTCCGGCCCGGCCGAGAGGGCATCGGGCTCCGACCAGAGCCTCCGGAGCGTGCTGGCCGGCTTCGGTGAGCCGCCCGGCGCGAGGGCCGTGACGACCGGTGCGCCGGCCGCGTTGTCGCTCCGCAGCAGCGTCATCGCGCCGGCCGGCCGGGCCGCACGGCGGCGGGCGTCGGACGGCTCATGCCGGCTGGGGCGCCTGGCGCGACAGGAGACGGCGTTCGATGACCGCATCGAGGCTCAGCCGGCCCGAGCCGAACACCGCCACGACCAGCGCCAGGACGCCGAGCGCCAGGTTCAGTTGGTAGCCGGGCGGCGCCGTCTGCGAGTTGATCCCGGTGGCCCAGGTCACGGTGATCATCGCCATCACCATGTCGCCGAACAGTGCGATGCCCGCCAGGCGCGAGCACAGGCCGAGGCCGAGCGCGACCCCCCCGCCGAACTCGATCAGGCCGCCCAGGACGGCGAAGAACCCGCCCGGGTGGAGGTGCGCCATGTCCGAGAAGTAGATCGCCGTCCGGTGGAGGCCCGGCCCGTTGAACCACCCGAAGAGCTTGCCGCCGCCGTAGTAGATGAAGACCCAGGCGAGGGCGATCCGGGCGGCCATGAGTGCGAGGTCGGCGGCGAGGGGCGCCGTGCGGGTGCTGACCACCGCCTCGAGGACGGAGCGGCCCGGACGGCGCTGCGTCCCGAGTGACGCCGTCACCATCGGGCCACCTATGCGCCGCGGCCGGGTGTGCCGGCGGAAACGAGGCCCTCGGGATGCGACGGGTGGGCGGCCCCGCGCCCGGAGTGGTCGCCCGGCGGCGTCCGCCAGGGGTCGCCGGCGTCGCCCACCGGTCGGAACGGGCCTGCGAGCTGCGCGGCCAGGACGGCCAGATGACGTGGCCGCGCTCCCTCCTGCTCGACCGCGAGCGGTCGCCCCGGCAGACCGGTGTCGATCCCGACGGTCTCCGCGGTCGGGAACACGGCACGACCGAAGAGCTGGTCCCACACCGTCAGCGCGAAGCCGAGGTTGACGTCCTGCCGTCCGTCGAGCCGGTGGTGGATGCGGTGGTAGTTCGGGCTGACGAAGACCCGGCCCAGCGGCCCGAAGCCCAGGCGCGTGTTCGAGTGGGCGAAGGCCACGACGACCCCGTAGGCGACGAGCAGGCTCACGGACAGGGCGCCGTTGGCGAGCAGCACCAACCCCGGGATCAGCGCGACCAGATATGAGACGTGGATGAGCGGGTGGGTGCGGAACACGGTGAGGACGTTCATGTCCTCCTGCGAGTGGTGGAGCTCGTGGAAGCGCCACAGCATCCGGACCCGGTGGTTGGCCATGTGCGCGAACCAGTTGCAGGCGTCCATGGCCACGAAGATGAGCACGATGGCGCCCCAACGGGGCAGGGTGCCGATCCTCGGCAGGACGACCCACGGGACCGACCGGCGGACCACCTCGGAGAACGACAGCGTGAGCGCGGTCACGAGGGGCGCGACGAGCGTGGCGTTCATCACGGTGAAGAGGACGTCCTGACGGTGCCCCCGAGCGACGAGCGAGCGCTGCTGCGCCGGCCAGACCCGTTCCACGACGAGGATCAGCCCGACGAAGGCGAGCGTCGCCGGACCGACGACCACGATCCGGAGGCTGGTCAACGACCCGGCGAAGGCCGCACCGCCCCAGTGGTCGGACCAGCCGATCCCCACCAGGAGGGCGGCCAGGGCGGCGATCGAACAGGCGGGGAGGTAGACCCGCGACGACAGCGCCGCCCAGCCACGGCTGACCCTCCGCTCCCCTCGCTCCGCGGCGAGGGGAGCGAGGGAGCGGGCGGTGCCGACGAAGACGGACGTCATGACGACGGCCCTGATCCGCCGGCCACCATTAGAAGGACACTCCGCCGGTGCCGGCGCTCGAATTGCCCGTGTTGGAGTTGGAGCCGGTCGTGCTCGAGGCGGCCGACTTCCCGATCACGACGACGGACCACTTGCCCCATTTGTCGGTGATGTTCCCGTTCACCTGGCCGGCGCGCTTGTCGTCGAAGAACCAGTAGAGCGGCTTGCCGCCATACGTGATCTGCATGACGCCGCCGCTCCGGGCCACGGTGCCGAGCATCGCCGCGGTGACGCCCGACCCGGCCGTGGGCGTCGTGACGCCCTTGGGCAGCACGACCTCGGGCCAGACCTTCAGGCACCTGGCGGTGCACGGCGTGCTGCTGGCCTTCAGCGTGTAGACGGTCTTGCCGCTCACGAGAATCGTCCCGAACTTGGCGTTCTTGGTCGTCGAGACCGTCGAGCTGGTGGTGGTGGCAGCGGCGGCGCCCTCGGCCGCCATGGATGCCATCACCCCGCCCAGGGCCACGATCGCGACGGCTGCCGATCCGAGTCGCCCTCCACGGGTTGTTGCGCCGAATGACTGTCTCATGGTTCTCGTCTCCTGCTCCACTAGCTGGGTTCGTCAGCATGAATTACGCACGAACTCGGACAAGGGATCGCTCGCTGGAAATTCTACGACGAGACAGTTCCGTGCGCCTCGAATTGAGGCCCTCTTCGTGATCGCCGGAGTGATCCATTCGCCAGCTTGGTCCGTACCACCCGTGTCCACGAGCTGAGGAGAGCCGACATGGAACAGGTCACGCGAGCCCGGGAATCGACTCGTCGGGTCCCACTTCGAGCCACGGCGGCGGCCCTCGCGGTCGGCGCGCTCTCCGCCTCGGCCCTGGCGACGGGCGACGCCGGCGCTGCAGCCGCACACAAGCCGAAGACCCTGGTCATCTCGACCGCCGACAGTGCCACGTTCGGGACGATCCTCGTCAGCGGCACGACCGTCTACACGTTGAAGGCGAGCAAGGTCCCCTGCAAGTCCCAATGCCTGAAGGTCTGGCCCGAGGTCCTGCTCCCGAAAGGAGTGAAGAAGGCGAAGGCCGGACCAGGCGTCAACGCGGCGAAGCTCGGCACCGTGACCCGGAGCAAGGGGGCTCGCCAGGTGACCTACGGTGGGAAGGCGCTGTTCTGGTTCTCCGAGGACACCGGCATCGGCCAGGTCAACGGGAACGTCACCGACACCTGGGGCAAGTGGTCCGTCGTCGTCACGGCCAAGGTGGCACACGCCTCCACACCGGCCGCGCCGACCACCACGACGGCACCCAGCCGCTCGACCACGACGACGCCGTCACCGACCAGTGCGACCCTTCCAAGGTCGACCTCCTCGCCGACGGCGCCACCCACGACGATGGTCACGACGCCGCCCACCACGCAGCCCACCGCGCCGCCGACCACGACCCCGTCCACGCCGCCGACCTCTCCGCCGACGACGACACCGACGACACAGCCGGTCACCACCACGACGAACGCGGGATCGGGAGGCGTGGGCTTCTGACACCCCTGTAGTGCAGCGGAACGGCCACGTGCGTCGTCACCGGTCACGGTGGCAGCGGGTAGAACGGGATCCGGCCGTACCAAGACGGCGGTGCTCGAGCTTCGGCGCCACGTCCGCGTGCACGAGGAGAGGATGACGGATGCCAGCGAAGACCCTTCCGGGCGGCACGTTCACCATGGCGCAGGATCTGACCGTGACCCGCATGGGGTACGGGGCGATGCAGCTGGCCGGCCCGGGAGTCTTCGGGCCACCGAAGGATCGTGACGCCGCCGTCGCCGTCTTGCGAGAGGCGATCGAGCTGGGCATCACCCACATCGACACCAGCGACTTCTACGGCCCCCACGTGACCAACGAGATCATCAGGGAAGCCCTCCACCCCTACCCCGACTCGCTGCACATCGTCACCAAGGTCGGCGCGCGCCGGGATGCGGAGGGCGGCTGGCTCCATGCTCGTTCTCCCGAAGAGATCCGCCAGGCCGTCCACGACAATCTGGAACGCCTGGGACTCCGTGCGCTCGACGTCGTGAACATGCGCGTCGGGGGATTCGAGCGACACGAGCCCGGCTCCATCGCCGAGCCGTTCACCGCGCTGGCGGAGATGCAGCAGGAAGGACTGATCAAGCACCTGGGTGTCAGCACCGTGTCCGCCGAGCAGATTGCCGAGGCACAGTCCATTGCGCCGGTCGTCTGCGTACAGAACTTCTACAACGTCGCCCACCGGGAGGACGACGACCTAATCGACTCCCTCGCCGCGCAGGGGATCGCCTACGTGCCGTACTTCCCGCTCGGCGGCTTCACTCCTCTGCAGGCCGGCGAGCTGGACTCGGTCGCCGCCCGTCTCGGCACCACGCCCATGGCCGTCGCGCTGGCCTGGCTGCTCCATCGTTCGCCGAACATCCTGCTCATCCCGGGGACATCGTCTGTCGCGCACCTGCACGAGAACGTCTCAGCGGCGGACCTCGTCCTTCCCGAGGACGCGCTCACCGAGCTGGACGGCATCGCCGCGTAGGTTCGTCTCGATTCCACAAATGCCGGCGGTCAGGCCTTCTCGACGAGCGGGATGTCGTAGAGCGCCGACCAGTTGGTACTCACGATGCGGGCCTTGCTCTCGTCGGAGAGAGGGAGCTTGTCGAACGTGTCCACGGCGTGGGGGTACTTGGAGTCGCCGTGGGGGTAGTCCGTGGAGAAGATCAGACGTTCGTCGCCGAAGGTCTCGACGAAGTGCGGCACCGTCACCTCGTCGGCTTCAACCGAGACCCAGCAGTTGCGCTTGAAGTACTCCGAGGGCGGCATCGTCAGATCAGGCGCCTCGTACCAACCCGTCCACTCCCAGTGCTCGTCGAGCCGGTACAGGAACCACGGCGCCCACGAGCAGTTGCCCTCGAGCAACGCCACCTTCAGGTCGGGGAAGCGCTCGAGCACGCCGCCGCCGCAGAGGCACGCCGTCACGAACTGGATCCCGAGCGGCTGGCTGAAGGTGTGCCACAGCATGAGCCGGTCCAGCACCTCGAGCCCGAAGTCGGGTGTCAGGTAGGTCTGGCCGCCCCCGTGGAACGCCAGCGGCACACCGAGCCGCTGGATCTCCGCCCACAGCGGGTCGTAGGACGGATGGTGCCACGGCCGCCGGTTCACCGCCGCCGGGGGCAGGAAGATCGCCTTGAAGCCGAGGTCCTCCACGCACCGTCGCGCCTCCTCGACGGCGCCGGCGACGTCGTGAGCCGCCACCATCCCTGCGCCGAACATCCGGTCCGGAGCGTGGTGGCAGAAGTCGTTGAGCCAGTCGTTGTAGGCACGGGCGATCGCGGTGGCGAACTCGGGTTCCAGCCCGTCGGCGCCGATCTGCTCGGAGGAGTCGAGGCCGAGCACGAACAGCCCGCGTGAGGGGAAGAGCACGGCCAGGTCGAGCCCCTCGGTGTCCATGGCGTCGATCTGCGACTGTGCGTCCCAGCCCCGGGCCTCGGACGCCGCGTACACGGTGTCGTGCTCCTTCTGCCACCCCGTCTTGCGGCCCTCCACGCGCATTGGGCGGGTCGCGCCCATCCGGAGCATGACGTGGTTCTTCACCCGCACCCGCATGTCGCGCGTGATCTCCGAAAGCCCTCGCGGTGCCGCGTGGGCGTAGGCCGGGTCGATGTAGCGCTCCCACAGGTCGGGCGGCTCCATCACGTGGAGGTCGCTGTCGCAGATGACGTGGTCGCGCAGACCCATGAACTTGACCCCCGGGGATCTCTGACGCTCGAGCGAGTTTCCACTATACGCTCTCGTCCCACAGGCGCTCAGGGGCCGCTGCCAGGGAGTTTCGAGACTCGGGAGGGTCGATGCCGACGGGTGTGATCGGGCTGGGGAACATCGGTGGGGCCATTGCGGCCAACCTCGTGGCGGACGGCAACGAGGTCGTGGTGCACGACGTCGACCCGTCGGCCATGGCGGCGGTGGCCGGCGCATCTCCGGTCGCGGACGTGGCGGCCGTGGCGGAGCGGGCCGACGTCACGCTGCTGTCGTTGCCGACGCCGGACGTCGTGGCGGACGTCGCTGCGGCCTGGGCCGGCGCTGCCGCGCCGGGCTCCATTCTCGTCGACCTCTCCACCAACAGCCCGGCCGTGGTGCGCGAGCTCGGCGAGCGCCTGGCCGCGACCGGTCATCATCTCGTTGAGGCGCCCCTGACGGGTGGGGCCATCGGGGCCGAACGCCGGATGCTCGTCTTCATGATCGGCGGCGACGACGAGCCCGTCTCCCGCGTGCTGCCCGTGCTCGAGCCACTCGGCCGGGCCTCGTTCCACGTCGGTCCGCTGGGACTCGGCAACACCATGAAGCTGCTCAACAGCCTCATCGCGTTCACGACGACCTGGGTGAGTCTCGAGGGTTTGTCGATGGCGCTCAAGGCGGGCATCGAGGTCCGCGACGCCGTCGAGATCCTGCGGACGGCTGGGGCGTCGAACTTCTACCTCGACCGCCAGGTCGAGACCATCGACGGTCGAGGCCGGCCTACCCAGTTCGCTCTGACCCTGGCCGCCAAGGACGCCGGCCTCATCGTCGACTCGGGCCACGCGCTCGGCGTGCCCACTCCGGTGGCGGCGGCCGTGCGCGGCGTCCTCGACGGCGCCGTGGCGCAGGGCCTGGGCGGTGCGGACTGGAGCGAGCTCGTCGCCTTCGCCGAGCAGCAGGCCGGTGTGGCGCTGCGCTGGGACCGCTCCTAGTGTCCCGGAAGGTTGAACCGCCAAG